>JAFUBE010000269.1 GCA_017460365.1 Eggerthellaceae bacterium | reverse complement strand
GGTGTGGATAACGCCCATGTTCGATCGTCTCCTGAAAAGCACAGCAGCGCTTGAATGGGCCTATGCCGCCTCACGCGCGCCAAGCCTCTCGAGCCCGTCGAGCGCTTGGGGGCAGCCCAATGCATCTGACAGCCCGCAACGCGTGCGAGCCGCCTTCGGAGTTCGTGCGTGCCGGCTTAGCTGCCGCTGCCCAGTTGGGCATTGCAAACGGAGATGCACCACGAGCCGCCCGAGATGCCCTCGAGCTCGTCGTCGGTGAGCTCGTAGCCCTCTTCCTTGGCGAGCGCCAGCAGCTCTTCGGCCGACTTGCACTGCTTTGCCCTGGCGCGTTGCTCGGGGGTGAGGGCTTTAATCCTGTCTTCCAGTGCCATGTTGGTCCTCTTTCTCTGTCAGCTTCAATCGTTGCCTATTATACGTTCCGAGACCTGACTCCGTCCTCGCCATCCGGGAATCAGGCGTAGCACCAAAATGTCGTGCAGTCGGGCAGGAGCACGTACAGGCCCATCACGTCGCGGAAGCCGTCCTGCTCGCCCTTGAAATGCTCGACGATCGCCCGGTCGTTGACCGGGATGAACTTCCTCGCCGGGCAATCGGCGCACTTGATGCCGCGGCTCGCCCTCGTCCAGCGCGGGCAGCGCCTCGTCCTCTCGTTGGCGCATGCCGGCGAGTAGCCTATCCCGCCGTCCTTCCTGGCGAAGCCGTGAGCGTATACGTCTTCTCGACCCCTGAACAGCGACTTGAAGAGCGCGATCTTGTCCCTCCCTGGGCTTTCGTGTGTAAAGAGTTAAAGGTGATATAAGGCCAGTCATCAGCCGCATGCGTGCGGAAGATTCGATACTCAAGCATCATTGAGAATTGGATTTCCAGCCGATATAAGCCATGATGCCCGTCACCGTCTCACATGTTTTCTGCAGCATCAGATCGCCAACATAGGGGTACCTGCGCGCATATGCAGACCATCGGGCGAGCATTTCGTCGTCTCCCGAAACGCGCTCCATGACCTCATGATACTTGCCCATATCGGCTATCGTGCCGCGCTTTCCGGCGGTTGCCCCAAGAGCCTCCCTGAGGACGTCGGGCTCCACTTCGGTTTGCCGCACGGTCCAGAGCGTGTGCAGATCGTAGTAGTCGCGTGGACGCGTGTTGCTCACGTCCCGACTAATCACGGTCTCCAGCTTCTCTGCGAGAATCGTGGCGAGCGGATAGGCCATAAGCGAGACGGAGCGATCGTCGAACATCGGCGGGTAGCTGAACTCGACTGCCTCGGGGGTGATTCTGTCCCCCGTCGTCACGTCTACCGTGAGGGGCGACGAGATCTTTTCATATTTTGCTAGCAAGTGTACGCGGATGCCCGGGTAGTCGTCCGCCTCGCGGATGTCTTCCGTGCGCACGAACTCGAAGGAGAAGTCGTCGTCCGCATCCACCGCGACGATTTCCCTGAAAGCCTTCTCGGCGTTCTCGTGCGTGAGGGGGAAGCCCTGAACGGTGGCGTCGAGATCGTAGGTGCTTCGCTTGTCGACGCCAACCAGCGACGATATGAGCACGCCCCCCTTGATGACGACGTTATCCCTCCAGTGGGACAGCGATATGCGCTCGAGAATGCGCTCGAGCAGGTAGTTCTGCATCATGAGCTGCGGTGTCGTGCCGGCGTCCTTCGCCTTGTTGCGGATTTGGGCCTTGAGCTGCATGGCGTTCCTGGTCCTCACAGCAGCACCTCCATGTAGTTCCGGACTTTTTTCTCGACGCCGAGCGCCCGCGCGTATTCGAACAGCTTGGAAAGGCTTTTCCCCTTCTTGCGAGCGTACGCTTTCATGGCCGGGTTGACGACCTGGACGTCCACGACTTTCTGCCCGCGGACTAAATCGCAGAGCGTCCTTTCGAGGTCGTATGCGCGCACGAAGTTTCCGTAAGGGGTGCGCACGTTGCAAACCCCGAGGTCCAGCACGTCGTCCGCGCACGTCCGCACCTCGATACCCGCCTCGCGCGCCTTCGTGGCCCTGTACGAGCGCGAGAAGGTCATGGTCAGCGAGAAGGGCGTGCGGTCGGTGAAGTCATGCAGGAAGAGAGCCGTGCCGTCGGAGAACACCCCTTTCGGGAAGCGCAGTTGCGCGGAGAGGAATTCGTCCTCCCAGGCGTCGGCTAGGCAGTAGACGCCCCTCTGGACGCGCTCGAGCTCGCCGGACTTGACCATGTCCGATAGACGCGCGCGGGGGATGCCCGCCTCTACCACCTGCGCCGTCGTTACGAGGCCGCCGTTGGCCTGCGCTATGTCCTCGATTTGTTGCGTTGCCGATCACCTCTTCTGTTCGTTATTACTGAATAGTATCGCATATTAAGTCGATACGGACAATTTGAATAGCACAAATGCAAGCGGAAGATGCATATGGCGATGGAAGCTTAGCTTCTTCGTCGGCGCAGGCGTCGAAGTTTTTGTTCATCGGAGATTGCGGGTTTTGTATCGACCGGAATTAGCGGTGAGGACGATATCGCAAGACTCGATTATCCGTGTCACGATAGTCAGTTGATAGAACTCTTTTTTGTAATCTCGCTTTATGCGCGATTCGGCTCGATTGGATCCACTGTTCGCCATCAAAGTGACTGGGCAACGGCGATGGGAGGGCGGAAACGTGTGAATCGGCACGTTTCCGCCCTCCCGTTGCCTTCCGTTGAGGGGGTACAGCAACATCATGTTCCCTATAGGTGATGTAGTGCCCCCCTGCGCGATTTCGATCAGATCGGGCGATGCCGCTTTGCTATCGCCTGCGGCGGATGACGGCGCTGGAAGGGCCGCTTACCAACTCGAAGAGCTCGCTGTCCCCGACGTGCTTGCCGACGACGACGCCCGTCTGCTGCAACGAGCGCGAAGAATGGGTCAACCTCGCGAACTTCGAGCGTTGGTGGCGCACTTTCCGCACGCAGGCCGGCTTCCCGGAGCTCCGCTTCCACGAGCTTCGCCACAGCCAGGCCACGTTGCTGCTCGCCAACGGCACCGACCTGAAGACGGTCCAGGACCGTATGGGCTACGCCAACGGGGCCATCACCCTGAACTGGTACGCGCACAGCGTGCCCGAGAACGACGCCAAGGCAGCGCAACGGGTAGGAGACCTCTACGGCTCCGAGTCCGAGCACGAAGCCGCGAAGAAGCGCAAACCGGCG
>JAFUBE010000268.1 GCA_017460365.1 Eggerthellaceae bacterium | reverse complement strand
AGCGGAACCCGTCGTCGACACCCCGCAGGAAACCCTCTAAATTTGAATTCAGAAACCCCGGTTGCTCTTCTCGCAGAATCCTTAGATCCAGCCGTTCAGCGTGGAAGCAGGCAACACCCCAATGTCATTAACTTAGCGAACGACCCGGGCGAGGCCAGTGCAGGTCGAGGCGGAAAACGCAAGCTGATCAAAAATGCCCGTACGCGCAGAAGAGCCAGCGCGGCCTCGGAGCGGCGCTCGCGGATGCCAGGCCATGCGCCGGGCGCCTTGACCGTTCGCCTGGCTAAAAGACCCGTTTGTGCGTGTTGCTGTAGCGGTTGGCCTTGTTCGTCTTGAGACCCTCGCGCGAGTACGACCTGCTCCTCCTGACGGGAACGAGGTTGCGGCCGAGCTCGGCCGCAATGGCGGACATCATCTCCTCACGCTGTGGCGCGTCCGCCAGCACGAGCCTGATGAGCTCGTCTTTGAGGATGCCGATGGCAAGGCTCCTGCTCACCGTCATCTCGTGCTTGTAGCGCCCCTCCGGCATCGTGGCGCGCGCCTCCGAGTCGGCTTCGTTGGCCATGTCGAACGCGACGTTGAGCAGGTATGCGGCTGCGTACACGTCCTGCTCGATGAGCGCCGGCCTCGTGCCGCTCATATTCTCCATCTGCAGGCGGTCCTTGAGCATCTGGAAGCAGGTCCCCACGCCCCACCGCAGGTGGTACACCTCCTTGAGCTCTTCGAGCGACAGCACGTCGGCCGGGATGCTGGTGATGAGGCGCTCGGGCTGCTCGCCGCCGATGTCGACGAGCGCGCAGCGCACCTCGAGCGCCTCGCGCCCCCGAAGCCTCTCCCAGCTCTCGCGGTTGTCGCCCTTCAGGCTCCGCATGCGCGCGCACGTCAGCTCGACCCTGGCCCACAGGTCCCCGCCGCTTTCGGCTGCGGCCTTGAACTCTGGCTTCAGGTAGCTGGCGGGACACCTGATGACGAAGGGGACGCCTGCGTCGATCAGGCCCGCCATCAGGGCGAACGACGGGTAACCTCGGTCGAGCAGCAGCGCGTAGGCCAGGTCGCCGACGACGCCCGGGATCGCGCCGAGGTGGGCGGGCACCTGGGCGCGCTCGTCGAAGCCGCCGCGGTTGATGGTGATGTTCAGCAGTTGACGGTTGATCACGTCGAAGGCGCCCGATAGGCCCATCGTTGCCTGCGACTTGCCGCGGGCCGAGGCGTCCCCGTAGCGCTCCAGCGTCTCGGGGGTCGTGGGCACGGTGGCCGTCGAGCCGTCTATCGCCACGAGCAGCATGCCCTTGTACGCCTCGAAGTCCCCGTCGGCGTAGACGTTGGCGGCGTGGCGCTGCGCCAGGTACAACAGCGCCCCCGGGTTCAGCTTCTCCCGGGCCTTCGAGTAGCCCGGGGCGCTTATCGGACTCTCCATCCCGCGCTCCCTCGCGAACTCCCTGAGCTCTATCTTCAACGTGCGCCCCTTGCGCGCGACCACGCTCTCCACCAGCAGCCCGGCGGGCATCTTGCGGCGGCGGGTGAACGCCTCGGGGGAAGTCCTGCACCGTGCGGTGAACTCGTCGGACACAATCAGGCCGACGTCCATCCCGATGCGAGCGGCCGCTCCCACGGCGCACCTCCCGTCAGTCCCAGACCAGCCTCGGCTTGTCCTTGGCCCATGCGGCCTTCAGGTACGGCACCTGCTCGGGCTCGACCCGCCCGATGTTGAGCACCGTGCGCTGGACCACCTTGCCGCCTACGCGCTTGTTCTCCACGACGGTCGCGTAGAGCATCTCGCTGCCGTCGGCCGCCTTCTTCCGCTGGATCTTGACGAACAAATTCCCACCGTCTACTCAATGGCCCTGCTGCGTTTTCGCTCCTATAATTCCCACTACATTATATCATTATGTTCAGGTTATTCTTATATTCTGTTCCAACCATGTGTGGCAAAGAGGCCCCGACGAAAAGCACTCGTCGGGGCCTCTTGATGGAAGGCTATATGCTACAACCTGTTAAGTTAATGACATTGGGCTGGTTTCCGGATCCCTGGCGGTTCGTGCGGTGTGCGTGGGAGCCTTCCGAAAGAAGGCTTCTCATCTTCGAGGAGCATAGCGCGAACAAGACCATGCCCATCGACACCGGCAAGATAGTCGTCGACGCGCTGACCTTTCCCGATGAACCTGGTGGCGAGCCTTACTTTCACAACCAGATTGTCTACGCGGACGACACGCCGGATTCGAAGGTGCAGATGAACACGTGGAGGCGCGAGCTCGGGATTCGGGTGCACGCCGCCAGGAAAGCTCGCATGCGCAGGCTTTCCTACGAATGGCTGGCGGGGCTGCGCGAGATCGTGATCGATTCCGACCGCTGCCCGCTCACCTTCGCCGAGTTCACCTTGAAGGAGTTCGAGCGCGACAAGGAAGGCAACTGGATCGACGAGATCCCGGACGGCAACGACCACAGCATCGACGCGGTGAGGTACGCGATGCTCGACGACATCTTGCGGGGCTGACGCTAGGCCTCCGCCGCCATCGCGACGAGGCGCCGTCCCATGTCGTAGGCGGCCTGCAGGTCCTTTGGGAACTGCTCTTCTAGCTGCTTTCTCTTGGCCGCCTCGTCGAACATGTTGATGTCGTAGCGGGAATAGTCCTTCACCTGGTAGGTGTCGTAGCACCACAGGTCCTCGCAGTGCCCGTAGAGGCGCTCGGTCTCGGCGCGGTTCGGCTCCATGAGCTGCGGGTAGCCTACTTCCCCCGCCAGGAACTCGGGGCAGTTCATCGTGTAGATTATGCCGCAGGGCTTAACTCCTTCGAAGAGCTTCACGCGCCCGCTCTCCCAATTCCCCGCCTCCTTCACCAGGTAGGTGTCGACCGGGAACAGGAAGCGCTCGAGGAAGCTGCGGAACTCGCCCGTGGGGTAGCTGAAGTAGATGGGGGTCCCCATGATGACGGCGTCGGCCTCGGCGCACTTCTCCAGCACCGGCGTGAGGTCGTCCTTCAACGCGCAGCGGGCGACGAACCTCGTGTCCTTCATCTTGCACGCCATGCAGCCCTTGCAGCCGGTGAAGGAGAGGTCGTAGAGGTTGAACGTCTCGGTGTCGGCTCCGGCGTCCTGGGCGCCCCGCGCGGCCTCGGCCAGCAGCTTCGCCGTGTTCATGTTCTTGCGCGGGCTTCCGTTCACCAGCACTGCCTTCATGTAAACCCCCATCTCCCAAGGCTCGGTTGGAACATCGGCATTTTACCAGCACGGGGTTGTGACGGGGCGCGATGATTTCGCCACCTTCACCTTCAAAACCGAAAGGATGTGCGGCATGGATAAGACGTTCGAGGCGGAATACTGGATGCCGGAGCATGTGCGCGAGTATCTCAGGGGCTTGGGGTTCGTGCTTCCCCTGGAGGCCATGGAGGGGAACATACGCGTTTGGCATGACTGGATGTCTGCGGTCGGGGACTTCTACAACTACAAGGACACGGATGGATTTGGGAGGGTCTACGAGGTCCACAGGCGCTCGATCCACCCGGCGATGCGCGTGTGCCAGGAGTGGGGGTCGCTTCTCCTGAACGACAAGACGCAGGTCGTTTGCGAGGAGCAGGCGTGCACCGATTGGCTCTCAGAATTCTTCGCGAAGACCGGGTTCATGCCGGCAGCTCAGAACACGGTCGTGCGGGCTTTCGGGATGGGGACCGGCGCCTGGGCGCTCTGGGTGGATGCGGACAGCTCCAAGGTGCGCGTGAAGCACTACGACGCCCGCATGGTGATACCGCTCTCCTGGGACGAAGAGGGCGTGTCGGAATGCGCGTTCGTCACGCGGGTGTTCTACCGGGGCAAGGCTTACGATCAGCTCCAAATGCATCTGGTCGGCGGGCTTGATGGGATAGCCGATGTGGGGGCGTCACCTTCCCAGCCCTCACCTTCCCATGGAAACGGCGGCCCGGCTTCACCTTCCGAATCCTCGCTTTCACGTTCCCTATCTGCATCTGCAAGCGGTGGCACATACAGGATCGTCACCGCGTTGTTCGACGAGGACGGCAACGCCGTTCACCCTGCGGGCGTCTGCGAGGCTTTCGACACGGGCAGCCCGTTTCCCACGTTCGCCATCGTGAGGCCGGCTGTGGACAACACGCGCGTGGACATGAGCCCATACGGGCAATCGGTCTTCGCGGATGCGGTAGACGCCATCCAGGCCGTGGACGTGGCTTTCGACGCGCTGGTTAACGAGGTTGACGTGAGCAAGATGAGAATCTTCCTCTCTGACGTTCTTTTCGATAAGGAAAGCTCGGGGACCGGCAAGAAGGTAACCATTCCGTTCGGGAAGAACGACTGCACCGTGTTCCGCAAGGTCATGAGCACCGAGGACATGATCCAGGACTTCGCGCCGGCGCTTCGCATGGGCTCGCAAGCCGAGGCGTTCAGAATCGCGCTGCAGACGCTGGGAGACCTGTGTGGGTTCGGCATATCGTATTTCGACCTGGACGAGTCGCGTGGATACGTGAAGACCGCGACGGAGGTGGCAAGCGATTCGTCGGCGCTGATGCGCAATATCGCTCGGCATGAGCACTCCTTGGAAGTATCGCTTGCGGGAATCAGCCGGGCGCTGCTGCATTGCGCCCGGACGTTCGGTGAGGCGCTACCCGACGAGGGCTCAATCGCCGTCAATTTCGATGACTCGATAGTGACCGACACGGCTGCCGAGAAGCGGCTTGCGATGGCCGAGGTCGGCGTTACGATGCATCCCTGGGAGTACCGGGCGCGGTTCTACGGCGAGGCCGAAGACGTTGCCAAGGAGCGAGCTCGCGGGCTCGGCGCGGGCGCTGTGGCGTCCTCGACGGTGTAGAAGCTCGAAGGGCCGCGCTGTCGTGTTTATGGTCCGTTTGTGTCTAGCGTTTGCGGGTGCTTACAGTTGCTTTTGGAGGGCGTCTGCCATCGTTTCCAGGGCATCGGCTGCACCGACGACCTGGGCCCGTATCTGCGCCACCAACGCTCTGAGCGCATGGTAGCGCATGTCGCCGTCGCCGTACTGCCTGGCTGCGTCTTCGAGCAGTTGCAGCGTTCCTTCGGCGCGCTCGATGGCTTCCGAGAGGGT
>JAFUBE010000267.1 GCA_017460365.1 Eggerthellaceae bacterium | reverse complement strand
GGCCGTGTCTGACGAGAAGCGGCACGCCCGTGCAAAAGCGACAGATCGCGCCTTACGAAAAGCGCCCAGAAGAAAGTGCGCCTATCGCAAGTCGCGTTCCGAAGCCGCACGCCGCGTCTGCTCTAGGATGTTTTTGCGGATTAGGAACTCTTCGCCGATGCATTCGTTTATGAGCTCGAGCAATGGAACGGGATTGCCATCGACTTGCCAGAATTCCAATGCGTTCAGATACCTGCTCCGACTCGAAGACTTGATCGCTATAGGTGGGTAGCCAGAACTTTTGAGCATGTAGTTCAAGACGATCCTGCCGGTCCGCCCGTTTCCGTCGCGGAAAGGGTGGATCGCCTCGAACATCGCATGAAACGCAGCTGCGCGTAGGAGCGCGGGCATGGGGGAGTTTTCGTAAGCGAACAGCAGGTCAGCCATGAGGGGGCGCACGAGGTCCGGGCTAGGCGGAACGGCGCGCGAGTTCCTGATGTACACCGGCGTCACCCGGTACACGCCCCTCGTGCGCGGTTGGCAATCGAGCGCGGTGGATTCGTGGAGGTCCTTTATCATTTCTTCACTCATCGGCTTGCGTTCTGCCAAGAACCGGTGCGCCCGCTCGCACCCTTCCTTAATCCCCATGGCGGCGAACACGTCGCTGAGCCGCTTGTCTTCGACATCGGTGGGAAATTCCCCCTCGAATATCAATTCGGTATCTCCGAGCGATAAGGTGCTGCCTTCGATCGCGTTCGAGTTGTACGTGAATTTGACGAGGAACTGCTCAGCGTAGTCCTCCAGGGCATCCTGCTCGTCAAGGGTTTTCGGGCGTATCGAGTCGTCCGGTTCCGAAACGAGTGCGGAATACTTGCCTGCATCAAGATGGAATGAGTCGTATATATCGTCCCGTAAGCCCATGATCGCTCCAATGGTCAGCCGAGTCTCGGTTATAGGCGTCCATTCCTGTTGGCGCCATTAGCGCATGTCCAGCCCCATACCGCCGTGGTTCGGATGGGCCTAAGATAACGGAAATTGTGGTGCAAGTTAAGTTAACGGGGGATTAAACGTGTGAGCACCAGAGGATGTGCCCTACCATTTACGAAATTGCCACCGTATGCTAAGATTTCGCTTGAAAGCCACCTCCTGCGTGGAGGCAAGGAAGTGAGAGCCGGACCGCCCGTGCCATCATGGGACCCGGCTCTCGCGCTGTCTATATGCTTACGTCAATCCGCTCAATGCTATCGCCGATGGCTTCCCAGTCGTCTTTCCAGTATTCCCAGCCGCCAGTCCTTGTCAGGTAGTCGCCCATAGCTCCGAGTACCTGATCGGCTATCCAGAGCCTGGGCTCGTCTTCGCCGCTTTCGTGTACAACCTCGATAGACTTGATAATCTTGGAGCCCTTGGCATACTTAACAAAGTCGATGTCGAGCTTGTCGGCAGTGGGCTTCCTACTTTCCAAGACCAGTCGGTCGACGCCGCGTCCCTCGAGGGAGGGTAATAGTGCCTCAAGGCATTTCCTGCGTGCGCGTTCTTGCTTTCGGCCTGCAAGCGGAGAGGCGATTACCACGAGGTCGGCCCTCTCCATGCCTGACAGCAGCCGGAGCGACTTCCTTTGGAGGCCCTCATTCATGTCGCGCCAGTGTAGTTTCTTGGAGCCCTTCGGTAGAATTCTCCCGAACAGCTCAGGGCCGATCTGCGTCGAATCGGGAATCAAGGCGACGCCCATCATGTAGAACGGCGGGGTGCCTGCCATCCTTATGCTCTCGTCGCCATAGGCCGTCTTCGTTCTATCTGCAGTCTTGCTCAACGTGTTGCTCTCCGCCGGAATCGTTTCAGGCGATTGCACATCAGGGGGCGGTGGCATGGGGAAAGCGCCGCCGCTGCCACGCAATCTGCCTACGGCACCGTAAGGGCGCCCTCCCGAGCATGAGCGTTCAGACGTATGGCGCTACAGCTCTGAAGCGTTGTGCCTCATGCTTGAGGGAGAGCGGGTGAGCGGCTGCGTGACGTTCCCCGGAGTACGAATCTGTGTCAGTAACCAGGCGAGTGACACATGCCCCCGTGCCTGGTCACTTCCCGTATATCGTGTTTCACTTACTTATTCAAAAACCTGCAACTTCAATTTGAGACTGTGGCGAATCATGCGACCCCCGACGATGCCGTGAAATCTGATATCATTTGTGCCGCTACGCATACGAATACCTAATCGCCATTTGCCTCCTATGAGGGGCATCTGCCGTTTATGGGCAAAGACGATTAGGTATCCCATCAGCGTAGCAACTGGGGTGGATGCCTCTCATCACCTGCTCGTCTGCATGGGGCATTCCACGGTGTTTGCAGGTGCGGTTCACGCCGCATGGTGAAGGGGATGCTATATGCTCGGTAGGAAGGTCCTGTTTTCGGTCTTGTCGACCTCACTCGCCCTGTCGTTGAATTTAATGGTGACAGGTGTCTCCCATGCGAGTGAGTATCAGGCCGTTAATTCGACACTTTCAAAGCAGCCTTCTGCTTATGAGCTTTACTACCAAGGCAGTCCATATGATGACAGCATTGAGGGCGTTTCGTTCGATAGTAAGAATTGCATCATCACGCTCGATAATGTAAAGCTCGACTTCTATGGAACTGGATTCAACATCAAAAGTAATTCCGGCAACGACTTTAAGATCGTAGTGAAGGTTATTGGAAACAATAACCTCAACGGTATGGATAACTACAACAAGCTGTTTAGCGTCGACAACGACCTGAGATTCACTGGCAATGGTAGCTTGAACGTCTCCAATGCGAGATTAATCGAATCAAAGGGCAACGTGAGCGTCGCGTGCAAGAAGGTTTCCGTTAATAACGCAAGCGGCTACTACGGTGCAATCGAGACGACGAAAAACGTTGTTATCGGGAGCGGGTCGAAGGTCTCAATTACAGCAGATGATTCTGGTGACGGCATTGCCATCGACGCCAAGAAGATGAAGAACTCTTACAAGTCCCTCGGCAAGATTCGAGGACGCATGCCTGTTGGGGCTGAAATCTACAACAAGAACGGCGTGTACAAGGTGAAGAACCTTAGCAACATGCGCCATAGCGATTACGATTCCTTCGGTGTCACGTATAAGGACAACACGGTTTCTCTCCTGAAGTGGCTTGGCGGAAAGAGCGTGAAGTTCACCGGCGTTATGACGAATAAGATCATGGGTTTCGAATACCGTACCGTTGCCGTGAAAAAGAACGCTTTCAGCACGAAGGCCGGCAAGAAGGTCGAAAACATTACCATCAATCCAAACACCGTGGTGAAGTTCGAGGCGCAGGCGCTCAACAACACCAAAAGCCTGACCGATTTTTATTTTGGGCCCGAAAGCCAACTCGAAGGCGCATATATCAGGCCGTTGCTGTTTAGTGGCAACGCGCTGATAAAGAACTATGTTAAGGGCAGGTATGGCGAGTTCCTCAGCGGTGCCGGGAAAGCAAACGGCAAGCAAGTCACCGTGCATGTGGCAGCCGGAAAGAAGTTTTACCATCCTGAGCATTCTGGTGACCACTATGACAACACGAGGGCTTGGCATTTTTTGAAGGGGACGGGGAAGTTTGAAAAGGACACGCAGGATGTCATGAAGCAGTACGGCATGAAGCACGCACCCAAGGTGACGATAAGCTCCAAGTTCTACATGACCAAGAAGGAGCAAAGCACCTATATACAACGATAACTCGAATCTTATACATAATTGCCTATTGACAAGAGTAGGGATCCATCGGGAAAGGGGAACTCATGTTCGGAAGAAAGATCGTTACGGTTATCACCTCTGTTGTGCTGGTGGTGTCGCTCTGCCCCGCTGCGGCGTTTGCTTCGGAGCTGCAGGCCGGAAGCGCGACAGGCCAGGTGGCCCAGGCGGTGAGCACGCAGGCGGTCAAGAACCTCGAGCAGCGCGGCGTCAAGTTCGATTTGAAGAACGGCAAAACCGTGAACACGTCGCGTTACCTGGCCGGCATCGGCCAGCAGAAGTGGACCGCGAAGTTGAGCGGGCTCAAGGTGAGCGCGGCTGATGAGGATGGCTTCAAGAAGGCCACGTTCACGGTGACCTTCAAGGTCAAGAAACCGCTCACGAAGAGCCAGTCCAAGAAGTTCACGAAGGCGTGGGAGGCGCTTTGCGACGGCGTGAATTCGCCATGGTGCTGGTGGGGCAATGTCGCGACGAGCAACCGCATCGTGATCACGGATTACGTCACGGGAAAGAGTCTCTACGCAGCAGACAACGCGGCAAAGGTGACGATTGGCGGAGGGTGGGAGCACTCGAAGTGGAAGACGTACTACGTGAAGATGAAGAAATATCCGAACGATGGAAAGATCGGGTTCAGGTTCGCAGGCGTCAGTAAATGCAATGTGTCCATCACGTTCCCCGAGAACTACGAGAACCTGTGCGTGGGGGTTGGCGGCGACGTGAACCCGAAGTATGCGAAAGGCGATTCGGGCTACACTTCTTCACCCTATTCGGAGCCGTACTGGAAGACGAGCTGGTTTAAGAAAGCGAGCAAGGGCTTTCATTTCATTCGAATCGGCTAAAGGAACAGGAGGCGATGTATGCGGACGGCAATCGAGAGTCGTGCAGTCTTTACGGTGATCTTGACTGCAGCGCTTGTCATATCGTTAACCTCTCTAATGACTAACAACGCTTATGGTGATAGCAGCCTGACAGCTCAGAATGTACACCTCGAAGACTCGCAATTCAGCTATTTGATCTTAGGGAACGACTCGTTGGAAGCAGGGCCTGGTCAGGTTACCCCAGTGGGTTCCGTGGAAGGCGTGATAGTAACCGAGAAGGCCACGGGTGCTAAATACACCATAACGTCTGGCGATGGGAATCCTCTCGACGTGTACTCGGATGAGAACACTGTCGGTGATATCCTTGGGAGTACGATTAAGGTAAAAGTCGAAGATCCTGCGGCTGATTACACGAGCGTGATAACATACAAGGATGCCAACGGTGGTCCTGAAACGTTAATCAACGCATTCAAACCACTTGCACCGATCAATTCTCCAGGTACTACATGGGAACGCTATAACGCAAACAACGGTTTGTTCTGGGCTTCAGAGACCGTGTGGGAACGTGGCGTTGGCATGAAAAGAACGGTTTACGAAAATGGGAAGGCAGGCTTAAAAGCTGGAACGAGTGGGTACAAAGGTTACGATAAAAAGCACATATCCTACTTTGACTATTACGACGATAACGCGCTGATCAAAATAGAATCTGAATATAAGTTGGGTAGTGGAATTGTCGAGAAGACGTTTTCGGGAGACAACCTCAAGATTCAGGGCGAACTTGTTCAAGACTTCAGCACGTTAGATGTTCATTACCCTGACAGGTCAATCTGGTTTGCGTCAACAAGCGGTAGTGGCGTTACTGGGCTTTATGATTATGGTGTTGTTAATAACGTTAACGACGTCGCGTTGTCGACAGACGGGGGCGGTATTCCCATTTATTACAGCAAAACTAATTTACGCATTTCCACAGATAAAAATGGCAACATTGTTGAGGTAGTGAACGAGAGCGGTAAAACAGTTAAGCCGAAATTCGACGTATACTCTGTAAAGTTCGTTGATTGGAACAACGCAGAAATTAGCTCTCAGCAGGTTGTAAGTGGCGAAAACGCCGTTGCACCAGCAAATCCTAGACGTTCTGGCTACACTTTCAAAGGATGGTCGGGCAGCTACAAGCGCGTAACGTCCGACCGAATTATCGCTGCTACCTATGTCAAAAACTCTACCAAGAAGGCAAATCCTATCTCGGTAGCAGTCAAGGATGCTCGTTTGAACCAAACCTCTGAAGTGCAAACGATTAACGTTTCCCAGATTTTCACCGTGAAAAACGCGAAAGGCGAGGTCACGTACACAAAAGCGAAGGGATCCTCTAAAAAGCTCAGCATAAGCAAGGACAAGGTTAAGGTTGCCAAGAACGCGAAGGGCACGCTAAAGCTGAAGGTGAAGATCAAGGCGGCTGGCAACAAGTCTTACAAGTCGAAGACTGTCACCAAGACCGCTTACATCAATGTGCAATAACGGCAAGCCGTCCGATAGGGGCGAGCCATCGCAGGGATTCAACGGAAAGGGAATTCATGTTCGGAAATAAAATCCTCGCGGTTACTACCTCTGTCGTGCTGGCGATGGCGCTTTGTCCCGGTGCGGCATTCGCTTCGGAGCTGCAAGCTGGAAGCGAGAATCTCGCTTCAAGGACGATTGTTCAGTCGTACGTCGATAGCTTCGCCTACGATGTGGGCATTAACGAGATAACAGTTGCCGGCGTGACTATCTACAGCAGCGAGAAACCCAACAAGGTTAAGTCTGTGAAGGGCGTCGCATTCGACGAGTCCACGAAGACCATAAAGGTGAAGGGTTTACACGCGAAATACTCAGGGACATTTATAAGCATCTCAGGCTCAGGCGATGTGACGGTCAAGCTCGTCGGGAAGAACACCTTTACGGGCAGCGGAAACAACTACTTCGTGTCGTACTATTATTCGGGTTCGGCAGATGGGCGTGTCGACAAGGCATCGTCTAAGCTTACGATAGCGAGCAGCGGTACGTTGGTGTGCAACAAGGCTGGAATTGCGCAGAACTTGGTTGCGGGTGCGGTTACGCATATCCAGTCGGGCACATATAAGTGCAGGGAATGCAGAACCGTTCTGGATGCCAATGGCAGTTTGAAGATTGCAAGCGCATGCAAGCTCTTCACGGCGTTAGCGGAAGGCGCGTCTTTTCCGATAATGGCCGATACTTGCACGAATTCGTGGAAGTCGATAATGGATTACGATTTCACCTGGTACATCCCCTCGGGTTTGCAGTTCCATTACAACGGGTGTGTCTTCTCTGGATTGAAGAACGACAATCTGGCATTGCAGAAGTACGATGGGAAATTGTATGCCCGCGAGGCAAAGCGTATGGTCAAGGACATCCGCAGCGATTTGAAGGCCGGTCTTCAAGCGGAGATCAAGAAGGGTAAGACCCTAAGCAGCGACGCGACGGGGCTTTCTTGTTTCAATGCATGGCATGACGGGTATAGATACCGCATGAATGTCGTGAGAATCGAGGCGAATGCGTTCTCAAAGGATTGTCGAAAAGATTATTTCGCTTTCCAAGCAATGAAAGAAGGCGTGGGCGCGAGGGCGTTCACAGGGATAAGAGGTCAGCTGTACATCACGTGCTTGGGCAGCATCGGTCCATCGCCGTTGAAGTATTCGAAGGGGAAGTATAGCTTCGTTTACGGCGACAAGATTAGCAAGAAGGCTTTTGCGGGCTTGAAGACGAAAGAGAGCTTTCGCGTCCAGCTTCTCTCCAACAAAGCGGGGCTAAAGGAAGCAAAGCAGGTCAAAAGGCTGCTTATGAGCAAAGGTCTCTCGGCGAAGCATACGGTTGAGGTAGCGGTCTATCCGAAAAAGAGCAGTCATAGCCTGAGCGAGGTCAGAACATATAGAGTTTGATCGCCTGAACCCTCTTCGCTCATTGCGTGTTGTCACGGATGTGTATCGAAAGTTTGGAAAGAGAATAGGGGATACCATGAGTCATGAGCATTGCGTCCAAGCGGCTGGAAAGATTCTGCGTATAGTTCTTTCAATCGTGCTCTTCGTATCGCTAACTCCGATAGCGATGCAGCCACGGGTGGCGCTCGCCGCTGAAACAGCGTCGCCGATCGTGGCTGCGCAGACGGCGAGCGCGAAGCCGGTCATAACCGTGAAGCGGGCTGCGACCGGCAAAGTTACGATGCCCGTCAAGGGGACGTACAAGCTCGCCGCGAGTGCCACCGTCGGCAAGCTGACCTATAAATCGTCTAAGCCCAAAGTCGCCTCCGTCACCAAGGGCGGCGTCCTGAAAGCCAAAAAGGCCGGGAAAACGACCGTGACCGTCGTCGCGGAGAACGGAAAGTCGAAGGCGTCGACGAAAGTATCCTTGACTGTCATGAAGAAGACGAAGTACAAGAAGGTTGAGTCGTTGTCCCTGAAGCTGGGTTCAACCAGCCTGAG
>JAFUBE010000029.1 GCA_017460365.1 Eggerthellaceae bacterium | reverse complement strand
GTACTATCCGGACCATCCCGACCTCGCCGCCCTCTCGGAAGACGGCGAGCAGCCTTGGTTCTACGAGGAGGTCGGTGACACGGCCATCATCACATTCGACGAGTTCAGCGCCAAGAGGAAGGACTACTACGCCGAAGCGGACCTGAAGAACCCGCAGGACACCATCGAGCTGATCTCCTACGCGCAGTCCCAAATCACCCGGGAGAACAGCCCGATCAAGAACGTCGTGCTCGACCTCTCCTGCAATGGCGGCGGCGAGGCAGACGCGGCCGTGTTCACGATCGCCTGGTTCAGATCCTTCGGGAAGGTGGCCCTGCGCGACACGCTGACGGGTGCGCAGTCGGTCTGCTCCTACGCCGCGGACATCAATCTCGACAAGCAGTTCGATTTCGATGACGCCCTTCCCGAGGAGGTCAACAGGTACTGCGTCATCTCGGGCAGCTCGTTCTCCTGCGGCAATCTCGTGCCCGCCGCCTTCAAGAACAGCAACAACGTCACGTTGCTCGGCGTAACGAGCGGCGGCGGAACCTGTGGCGTGCTCCCCTGCACGACGGCCAGCGGCGCGATCTTCGCCATCTCCGGAACGTATCAGATCAGCACGGTCAAGAACGGCTCCTTCTACAACATCGACCGCGGCATCGAGCCTGACTTCGTGGTCAAGAACATGGACGTCCTCTACGACCGGGCGAGGCTCGTCGACTACATTCATGGGCTCCAATAACTCGGAACCTGGGACGTTTACCCTGGGTAAACGTCCCAGGTTACAAACACGACCAAGGAGGCATGCGATGAAGTTCGAGGACATCAATCCCGAGCTGCAGGAGAAGGCGAAAGCCTGCAAAACCCCCGAAGATATCCTGGCGCTGGCAAAAGAGGAGGGCTACGAGCTCTCCAACGAGGAGCTCGAGGCTATGAGCGGCGGGGGCGAGTGGGTCAAGCGCTGCAATGACAACACGTGCCCCTATAATGCCCCGATGCGCTAGGCGAAGCTGTTTTCAACGGCCTGATTCTTAGTTCATGCCATAGAAGGCGAAAACACTATCTGCGTTAGCGCCATCGTAGTTCTGATTTAATGGCACATTATGGTATTATCTTTTCTGATTCAATGCCAACGATAGGAGTGCCATGCTCAGGCGATCCGCATACGACCAGCTTGTCGACTGGAAGGCGAACAACCGTCAGAAAGCCCTGTTGGTCGACGGGCCGCGCCAGGTCGGCAAGACGTACCTCGTCGAGGAATTCGGCAGACGCGAGTACCGCGACGTCGTGAAGGTCGACTTCCTCCTCGACGAGGACGCCAGGAGGCGGTTCGACTCGGCTAGAAGCGCGGACAGGGTCATCGAGCTGGTGTCCCTCGCCGCCGGCCACGAGCTTGTCCCCGGAGAGACGCTCGTCTTCTTCGACGAGGTGCAGAAGGCGCAGAACCTCGTCACCTTCTCGAAGTACCTGGTCATCGACGGGCGGTTCGACGTCGCGATGTCCGGCTCGATGCTGGGGATCGAGCTCAACGAGGT
>JAFUBE010000266.1 GCA_017460365.1 Eggerthellaceae bacterium | reverse complement strand
GGTGGTCATCATGGCGATGACCACAACGCAGCAGGCAAGCGAGAATCCCGGCCGCGCAAGCGGGCGCACGTTGAGCACCGGCTCGCCGATGCGGTTCTGCCTGCGCACGAACAGCGCCACCGAAACAACTCCGACGGCTAGCGCGACGACCGCGACGAACAAGTCGTACGTCAGCTGCGTGAGGCCATACGAGATGCAGGTGAGCCCGACTGCCATGCTCACGACCGAGAGCGCGTCGAGCCGCGGGCGCTCCGGAGCGCCGAGGTCGCGCACGACGAACGCCCCGACGAGCGCGAGTAGCACGAACACGATGCAGCCAGGCGCGAAGATGGCCCGCCATCCGCCGACCGTCACCATGATGCCGGCGATGACCGGCCCGAATGCGGGCCCGAGCACGATGCAGCTGCTGCCGACCGAGAAGTACGTGCCGAGTTTCTCGCGCGGCGCGACCGCCATGACCACGTTCATCATCGTGGGGATGAACACGCCCGACCCGACGGCCTGCACGAGGCGTGATGCGAGTAAGAACCAGAAGCTCGACGCCAACATGGCCGCGACCGACCCCGCGATGAAGCAACCCGCTCCCGCGAAGAACAATGTGCGCAGCGTGAACCGACGCGACAGGTACGCAATTGCCGCAACAATCACCACCGTCACGATCATGTACCCGGTCACGAGCCACTGCGCCGTAACGCTGCCAACCGAGAACGACTGCATGATGTCCACTATGGCCACGTTAATGATGATCTCGTTGAACGACGCCACGAACGCCGCTATGTAGAACAGCGCGAGCATGCCCTTCCCGCCGGCCGGGGCGCGCCCGCGTCCGGTTTCGTGCTGGTCGATGTCCTCCATGTTTTACCTGATCGCGTTCTCGAGCAGCCAGTCGAGCGCCTGCTGCCGGCGGACCTTCTCGGCCTCGAGGTACAGGTCGTTGCGCAGCTCGTGAAGCTCGAGGAGCGCATCGCCGCAACCGGGGAAGTCCGCCTCGAACGACGCCAGGATGTCCTCCTCGCCGAGCGTGAGCCCCTTGCCGACGAACACGGCGTCGAGCGCGTAGTTCCAATGAGCGTCGCCGAGCGCGCGCCGCGTCAGCATGATCGTGTACTGCTCGTCGTCGAGCTGGTGCGTGGCCTTGAACGTCTCGGGGTCGTTGCCGTGCTCGAACAGCTCGCGCTCGAACTTGGCCTCGTATTCCCTCCCGAGCACGCGCATGGCGCTCTCGGACAGCTGCGAGTCGAGCCGCTCGGTCATCGCTATGCGCAACACCTTCACGTCGTCGAGGTACTCGACGTCGCTCGAGCCTTCGCGGGCCGCCTGCAAGCTGAAGCCCGGTTTGGCGATGCGGTTCGTCGCAAGGTCGACCGGGTCGAGCGACGTCAGCCCGATTTCAGGCCGCGGGTACACGTCGACATAGCACGTGAACGGCTCGGTCCCGATGATCCCCGCGTTCGTGTGCACGCGCGGCGCGGCGATTGGGATGATCCCGCGCGCCTCGAGCGCATCGTTGGTGGCGCGCTTCTCGATGAAGTCTTTGATATAGGAGCCGTCGTCAGCGCTCCCGAGCGCCGTACGCGCCTCGGCGGGAAGCGCCCTCTCGATCTCGAGCGCTCGCTTGGCCTCTTGCTGCAGGAGCGTGACGTCCTCGAGGTCGAGCTTCACCGCCAGCGTGATCTCTCCGGCTATCGCAGCTTCGTCCTGCGCCCGATTCATGATCTCGATTTCCACTCAAGTTCCTTTCTCCCGTCATCGGTCGCGCCAATTCTACGGCAAGCGACACGCAGCCCTGTCATGTTAGCGATACGGAAGTTGTCGGCGCTGCTTTCAGGCAAGCTGCCGAGCCGTTAACCGAGTTTCACCTCACAATCGCGTCTTCCCAGGTCAAGGTCTAATACCAGAAGGATGAGGCCCCTCAAAACGTCATATCGGCATCCTGAAATCCACCAAGCCATTATCGGCGGGGGGTTGCGCGGTGCGCCGCGCGCGTAAATTCGTCGCATCGGAATTGTTTGGCTTGGACGCGTAGTCACTTGCCTCGCGCAGATCATGAGTGCACGGGGAAGAGGGCGGGTGAGTAAAACGAGGCCGAAAAGTCGAACGGCGAGAGAGGAGAAAGCATGCAAGAGCCGTTGAACGAGACCCCGGCCGCGACGAAAGTCGAGACCAAGGTCGATTTCATCTGGGGGGAGACGCATGGCCACAAGTACAAGCGCGGTAGCCGCTTGCCGAAGGCCGAGAACCCGAAGCCGCCTGCGGAGACCCCCGACGTCCCGTGGCAG
This sequence comes from Eggerthellaceae bacterium, assembly GCA_017460365.1. Lineage (GTDB taxonomy): Bacteria > Actinomycetota > Coriobacteriia > Coriobacteriales > Eggerthellaceae > UBA9715. Next base: position 1,060 of record JAFUBE010000266.1, on the reverse strand, counting down.
TGGGAGGAAGACGGCATGACCGTCACGCGCGGCACAGCTCGCAGCGCGCCGGGATGCCACAACGTGTGCGGCATTCTGTCCTACACTAAGGACGGCAAGCTGATCAAGGTCGAGGGCGACCCGATGGACCCGTACAACCAGGGCCGTCTGTGCAGCCGCTGCCTCTGTATCCCCGATTACGTGTACAGCGAGGAGCGCATCCTCTACCCGATGAAGCGCGCCAAGGAAGACCGCGGCAAAGACAAGTTCGAGCGCTGCACGTGGGACGAGGCGTACGACATCATCGTGAAGAACTTCAAGGAAGTAGCCGAGAAGTACGGCGCCGACAAGATCGCATGCTGCCAGGGCACCGGCCGTGACATCCACCAGGTCACGCGCGTGAACGCCTCGATGGGCTCGCCGAACGAGGGCGTGCCGTACTTCGCGGGCAACTCCTGCTACCTGCCGCGCATCGCTTCCATGGCCTGCATGCTCGGCGACCCGTGCGTCATGGACTGCTCGCAGTTCTTCGTCGACCGCTACGACAACCCCGAGTACGTCGTGCCCGAGTACTGCATCGTGTGGGGCCACCAGCCCTTCTACAGCAACGCCGACGGCTTCTACGGTCACTGGATCACCGACCTGATGAAGCGCGGCATGAAGGTCGCGGTCGTCGACCCGCAGCTCACCTGGATCGCCGCGAAGGCCGGCGAGGACTGGCTGCGCGTGCGTCCGGGCGGCGACGGCGCGCTGGCGATGGCCATGTTGAAGGTCATCTGCGACGAGAAGCTCTATGACGAGGAGTTCTGCGACTACTGGGTGTACGGCCTCGAGGCCGTGTGCGAGCGCGTCGCCGAGATGGACCTCGACGAGCTCTGCGAGAAGGCCTGGGTCGACAAGGAGGACGTCGTCCGCGTGGCCCGCACCTACGCCACGAGCAAGCCGGCCGCCATCCAGTGGGGCGTGGCGCTCGACCAGCAGACCGGCGGCCAGCAGGCAGCGCACGCGATTACGGCGCTGTGGTGCATCACCGGCAACCTCGACGTGCCGGGCGGCAACGTCATCGGCCAGTCCTGCTGGG
>JAFUBE010000265.1 GCA_017460365.1 Eggerthellaceae bacterium | reverse complement strand
TACTCGCCGTCCAGGATTTCCTGCCACTGGGTGGACATGTCGAGCATCGCCCAGTCAACGTTCCCGGGGTTGCGCACGTCGATGCAGCTGTTCACGCGGTTCGGGTAGTGCTGCGGTTCCGGCTCGGGCTTGTCGGGGTACACGTCGGCGCCGCCCATGCACGCGCCCTCGCTCGCCATGCTGGAGATGCCGCTGTCGCACAGGCCCTGCCAGCTCACGTAGCTGCCTTCGCGCCCTACGGTGCCGTGCATGAAGGCCAGCGTGTACATCGCCTGGGCGAACTGCTCGCCTGCCGGGTGCTTGGTCGTCGACATGCCGCCGAAGAAGCCCACGTCCTCCTCGCCGGCTATGAGCTCGGCCAGCTCTCGGATTTTGGCGGCCGGCACGCCGCATATCGCCTCGGCCCACTCGGGGCTCTTGGGCTCGCCGTCGTAGGTGCCCAGCACGTAGTCCTTGAAGTTGTCCTTCGCGTCGGCGCCCTCGGGCATGTGCCCGGCGTCGAAGCCGATGCAGTACTTGTCGAGGTAGTCCTGGTCGTACAGGCCGTTCTCGATCTGGTGGTAGGCAAGCCCGAGCGCGAGCGCGCCGTCGGTGCCCGGCAGCACGGGGATCCATTCGTCGGCGAACGCCTGCGCCGTGCGGTTGAACCACGGGTCGATGAAGATCATCTTCGCGCCCTGGTCCTTGGCGTACTGCATCTGGTAGGGCGCGAGGCCCGACTTGTTCACGGCCCAGTTGTTGCCGAACATGATGTGCAGCTTCGTCTTGCTGAAGGTGAGCGCGTCCGGCGCGGCCAGGTTGTTCTCGGCGCCGGTCATGTAGCTCGTCGGCGCGTTCCAGGCGCCCCAGCTGATCTCGCCGTGCACGTTCGTCATGGCGCCGACGTAGTTGAACAGGCTGTAGACGGCGTCCCACGTGCAGTTGCGCAGCGACATCTCGGTGCACGAGAGCATCGAGTGCGGGCCGTACTTGTCCAGGCACTTCTGTATCTCGGCCGCCACGTAGTCGAGGGCCTCGTCCCAGCTGATGCGTTCCCACTCGTCGATGCCGCGCAGCTCGCCGTGCGGGTCGTCGGGGCTCCAGCTCTTGCGCTTCATCGGGTACTTCACGCGCATGGGGCTGAGCTTGTCCTTGATCGCGGCGCGCCCGCGCAGGCACGCGCGGCGCTGCGGCATCTCGATGGAGTCGTCGCCCTCCTCGTCGGAGCGGATCTTGATCGGCACGCCGTCCTCGAAGTAGCACTTCAGCAGGCAGCGCGACGAGTCGCACGAGCAGTTGTTGTAGCAGGGCACCACCTTCCACTCGCCTTGCTTGGCCGCGTCGACGTCCGCGTCGTACGCCTGGCCGTCCGCGAAGGCCGTCTCCGCGAACCCGGACAGGGCGGCAGCCCCGGCCACGGCCGACGTCCACTTCACGAAGCTGCGCCTCGAAAGAGTCGCCATATCTCCCCCTTCTCTCATTGATTTAAGCATCGCTTAACGTTCGTTAAGTTCCTTCTGTGTGAAAGTTTATTAGCTATTGAACTACGCTTCAATAAAGTTTTAACTTTATTTTCGTTAAGTAATGCTAATATGGGTTCGCAAACAACCAGAGGAAGGACGGCACGTGAGGCTCAAGAACAAGGACATCGCGCAGATGCTCGGCATATCGGTCACGGCGGTGTCGCTGGCGATTAACGGCAAGCCGGGGGTGTCCGACGAGACGCGCCGCAAGGTGCTCGCGCTCGTCGCAGACTCCAACCAGCGCGCGCTCGAGGACGCGCTCGCAAAGGCCGAGAAGCCGGGGAGCGTCGCGTTCGTCGTGCACAAGGCGCACGGTGCGGTCATAAACGAGAACCAGTTCTTCAGCAACCTGGTCGAGGTCGTCCAGGATGAGGCACAACGGCGGGGCTTCTCGCTCACCATCGCGCACTACCGCCCCGGGCAGGACATGAAGGCTCACCTGGATTACGTGCGCAGCCTGCAGGCGGACGGGTTGCTCCTGCAGGCGACCGAGCTCGACGAGGCGGCGCTTCAGGGGTACCTTTCCCTCGGGCTGCCCACGGTGCTGCTCGACGGCTACTTCGACCTCGTCCCCGTCGATGCAGTAACGCTCGACGACCAGACCTCGATCTACCGGGCGCTCGCCTACGCCGTGGGGCGCGGGCACACCGAGATCGGGTTCCTCGCCGGCACGCCGCGCGTCAAGAACTTCGAGCACCACCTCGACGGCTTCTGGAAGGGCGTGCGCGACTTCGGGCTGGAAGGCGCGAACCACCCCGTCATCGAGCTCGGCTGCACGTTCGAGGACGCCCGCCGCGACATGGCCGCCTTCCTCACCAAACTGCCGGAGGGCTTCCACATGCCCACCTGCCTGCTCGCCGACCTCGACAACATAGCGCTCGGCGCCATGCGGGCGCTCAAGGACGCTGGCTACGCTATTCCCGGAGACGTTTCGGTAATCGGCTACGGCAACACGGGCATCGCCGCCATAAGCGAGCCGCCGCTGACCACCACGCAGATCGAGATGTACGAGTCCGGCCGCATGGCCATGAACCTGCTGGCCGACCGCATGCGCAACCCCCCTCAGGCCGCCCTGGCCACCACGATGGTCGCCTCGTACCTCGTGGAGCGCGACAGCGTCCGGGACCTGAAGGCGGCAAGGATGGCATAGCGTCACTCGTCAAGGCTGCGTGCTAGTTCCACTCGTTCTTCTTCGCCTCCCACCACTCGTCGAACTCGCGGTCGAACTCCCCCGCGTCGAAGCCACCGCCCCATTCAGGTTCGTCTTCCTCGGGGTCATCATCCTCAGACTCATCGTCTTCAGCGTCCGTGTCGCCGTAGTCAGCGTAATAGCATCCTGCGCCCTCGCCGTCATCGTCGGTCGCTTCAAACGCGGCGAGCAAATCGGAACGCCACGACTCGATGCGGGCGAGCGCAGCCGACATTCGCAGCAGCTCGCCAAGCAGGCGCCGCTCCACGCAGCGGACCTCGTCCACCACCGCGCCGGCCGCGTCCGGCCACTCGGCGAGGGCCTGGGCGCACAGCCGCCTCACCGCCCCGCTGAAGCCGACGCCGGCTCCCGCCGCCCAGGCGTTAATAGCGCCGGCGAGCTCCCTATCCATGACGAGCGACTTGTGGACCTTCTCATCGCTCATGCCATCTGCCATCAGAATCCCTTCCGATCGTCAGTTGAATTCCCTTGATAACCTCACACGGGTTTTCTGCGGACAGCGCACCCGATGGACACCGGCCCGACCACCTGACCTGCGAGAGGACCCTCGAGAGGCCCTGCGAGCGGCCATTTAGCAACGGGGGCGATTTCCGCGTCATACACGCCAATCTCCTGACGAAGTCGTCGCGCCAGCCGGGGTCGCGGCGCGGCCCCGCGCCTCACCTGGGGCTATGCCGCCGTTTCGGGGTGAAGCCCCCTTTCCGGCACGCCGGAAAGGGCAGTATGGCCGCGCAGCGGCGTGCGCCGTCCGACGGCGCCTATCCTGCAATGCTTGATAACTGGCCACCCGCCCGTTGCTAACGAGCCTCGTCATCGTGAAGCTCCTGTAGGAATATCTTCGCCCGGGCCGCTGGCCTGGCGCAGCGTGAGCACCGACCCGTGCGCGGCGTGGGCCATGCTGTAGGCGACGCCCCGGTCGAGCATGAAGCCGGCGTGCTGCGCCAGGTGCTTGCCGAACGCGGCCACCGTGACGCCCCCGGCGCCGACCGCCTCCAGAAGCTCGGTGGCCGTGCCCTGCCACCCGGAGGCGCGCCCGGCCATGAAGTCGAGCACGCGCAGCACGTCGTCGGGAACCTCGCGCTCCTCGCGCTCCTCGCGGCTCGTCACGCCGACGAGCTCCCAGCGGCAGTCGCGGAAGCGCACGCGCAGCTCCGCGAACTCGCGGTCGCGCCCGGCCACGGTAAGCGTCGCGTTGCCGTCCGCGCGGCTGACGTTGGAGAGAACCATCGTGGAGTCCGCGCAGCCGGTGATGCCGGTCGTGCCGCTCACGGTGTTTAGCACGTCGGAATCGCCCATCTTGCGCGTGTGGTGCACGGCCACGAGGGCGATCCCGTTCGCGTCGGCGAACGCCTTCAGGGGCGTGAGGTCGCGGTAGTCGGCGGCGTAGGGGCTCTCGAACTTCGAGGCGGGGCGCACCATCTGGAACGTGTCGACGATGACGAGGCGCGTGTCCCGATGCGCCGCCAGGTGGGCCTGCAGCTGCGGCACGAGCCCGGTGGCCACGCCCTCGGAGGCGACCGCGAAGAAGAGCTCGCAGCGGGCCTCGTCGACGAGCTTCCAGGAGCGCTGCTTCACGCGCTCGAAGGTGTCCTCGAGCGCCAGGTAGAGCACGTCGGCCTTGCTCGTCGCGAAGCCCAGGAACGGCTCGCCGGCACTGACGCTGAGCGCGAGCAGCAACGACAGCCAGCTCTTGCCGACCTTCGGCGGGCCCACCAGCAGGTGCAGGCCCACCGATATGAAGTCCTCCACGACCTAGTCGGTACCGCGCGGCGGCTCGAGCAGCGGCTCTTCAAGGCGGCGCGTTACGAGCTCACCCACGGCGGGCCGCCCTGCGCCGCGCGGCCGACCTCGGCCAGGTGACGTCGATGCCGCCGTGATCCGCGAGGTAGGTATCGAGGTCCGACGCCCGAACGAACGCGCTGCGCCCGACGTGGACCACCCCGACCTCGTGCATGATGAGCATCGCCTTCGAGCGCCCGCACCCGAACATCTCGGCCACGTCGGGCCACCCCAGGTAGGGCTTTTCAACGTACCTTCCTTCCATTCTCCGTCCTTCCCGGCGCCCCGCCCGGCACCTGATCGTCCCGCGCGATTCGGATGGTCCGCACCAGGACCTCGCGACCGCGCATGTTTCCCGCCAGCCGAGGCTGACAGCACGATCATCGGGGATGGGCGCACGCGCCCAGGCGCAGCCGGGTTTGGAAAAGCTGAAAGTACCTGTTAAGGACCGCGCGATGACGGATAGCCGCCAATACCGTAGGTCCTGTCACAGCTGTCACAACCGTCACGTAACAACTCTTGACAAGTACATGAATGGTTATATGGATTAGCGCTCTAAGCAGACTGATAGCCAGGGACACTGATGATATGGCTAATGCACGCTACAGTTCCGATGTGCCGTACGACTCGTAGCCCTCGTAGGCGTAGCTGGCGTCTATGCCCTTCATGAAGACCTCGCGGTCCCCAATGGCATCCGTGAGCGCGGCGGCGAGAAGCGACTTGATCTCGGTATCCCGCACGGGGCTGCGCTCCATGGCCAGCAGATAGTCCTCTTTATCGACCCTCGACCAGTCAACGGCGCGCCCGAGCTCCCGCTTCAGCATGGCGTCGAGCCAGATGCGCATGGCTCGCCCGTTGCCCTCGCGGAAGGGGTGCGCGACGTTCATCTCGACGTACTTCTCCACGGCCTCGTCGAACGTGGACTGCGGCATGGCCTCGATGCGCGCGACGGCGTCGGCGAGGTAGAGGACCGGGGCGAACCTGAAGCCGCCCTTGGCGATGTCGACACCGCGCATCTCGCCGGCGAAATCGTATATATCGCCGAAGAGGTGCCGGTGGATGGCCTTGAGGGCGGCGAACGACCCGGCTTCCAGCGATTCGAGCAGCCCGTCGTCGAACAGCTCGGCGGCGCGCTTCTTGCTCAGGCGCGCCTCCGCGTCGGCAAGCTCGGCCGAGCTCGTGATTCCAAGCTTGTTCTCGAGGACCACGCCGACCTCCGACTTTCCCATGTTTTCTAACATGACCATTATAAGCCCCGAGCGCGGTCGCGTCGGTTAAACGCCCATTGGCCTGGAATCGGCACGCTTAGCCAGATTTTAGCCAGTTTTAAGAAAACCGAGTCGTTTGAAAGAGAAAGGCCAGGGCATTTTGTAGCCCTGACCTGGGGTTTCTGGTAGCTCCGACCGGATTCGAACCGGCGACCTCCGCCTTGAGAGGGGCGCCAGGGGGTGACGGGTAAGGAAAACCAAAGGCAAGTAGCGAACGTCTGAACTGGGATTATCGTCGATTAACGAAAACTAACGGAAAGCAAGGACGAAGCAGATTTTCGACGATTGTCCCCGCATTGTCCCCGCACTCGCGCAGCAGAGGGGCAAGGGCAAGCTGGGCGGACAGGAGCCCAGGATGACCACGAACACCGATTGGCGGAAGCTCTACGAAGAACATGAGATCGCATACCTGAGGGGCGACTTGGCCACGAGCTCGCCCGAATCCTACACGCTCGACGAGATGCGCGAGATAAGCGCCGGCATGGACGCCAGCACGGCGGAGGTCGAGGCCGCCATGCGCGCCGACTTCAATTCAATGTCACCGGCAATGCAGGCCCGCATGATGGATCTTCTCGGGAAGGCCGACCCGGAAAACATCGATTGGTGGCGTAGGCTATTGCTCGCAAACGAGGCGGCAGCTTAGCCTATAGACAACCCAACCGGGGCCCCGAGGAAGGGCCGGCACCCGGCCCTTCCGGAATCAGCCGACGCGCTTGCGCCTAGCTTGCTTCAGGTAGTTCGCGCGAAAGCTCCTCCACGCGCCGTAAAACTTCTCGTATGTCCTGGACGCCTCGCCCTTCTCATAACGCATAGCCGCGAGCTCTATGGAGCAGAAGAAATCCGCCACCTGGTACAGCCTCTTCTCCGCATATGGGGGCTTTTTGAAGTGCGCGACGCCGCTCGACAAAGCTGCGTCGAACGCACGCCTCAACGCCGAGCGGACAGCCTTGTGCCCGCCGTCGTAGTAAACCGCCACCTCGTCGTACCCTTGGAACTTCTCGAGGTTGCCTTTCAGGAACGCCTCTATGTCGGACTCCAGCTTCTTGGCGAGCGTTTGCGTATCCTTCACGTCGAAATCAGTATATGAAAACACCTGGTACTTGACGGGGAGGGTCCTCACGAAGGTGTTGAACGCCACGAGCATTTTCTTGCGGTCCTCCGGCTCGACGCCCTCGTAGCCCTCGTGTCCATGCAGGAGTTTGACCATGTGGAAGGGGATGTCGTCGACGCCCGCCTGGCGCAAGCGGGCCTCGTACCGCTCGATGTAGGGCTGGAGGGGTTCCGCCTGTTCGTGGATGACCATCGTCACCATGTAGTAGCCCGCCCGCATGTCCTGCTCGCCCGTCTCGTCGTGGAAGCAGCTCAGAATGCGTGCCATACGGTAGTCCTCCAACCTCGAAGAAAAGAAAAAGGCGGGGAAAGCCCCGCCGACTTGGAACCCTCAGGGGCGAACCCCTTCCGGCAAATTATTTATACCACGACCGCAGGGTTTTGGGAAGGTACGGTTCGGCGATAGACCCCAATAACCAACTAGCGCGTTACAAGTCAAGACCTAGCCAACGGCATCAACCCCTGACAGGATAGCCAATGCCGTAACGATGCTTTAGATGCCAAGAATCGTCTGAGAATTCCCAGCTCAACCATAAAAAAGTCCTTAAAAGCACTTGCCAGGGGAATCGTTAGGAGTTATAATACACGTAACGATTTTAGGAGGTCATATGGGCATCGTGTACCAGAAGGACAAGCGATCGGGCATCACCTACGCCTACGAGTCGAAGGCGTACTGGGACAAGGAGAAGAAGCAGTCGAGGGCCAAGCGCAAGCTCATCGGCCGCGTCGACGAGGCCACCGGCGAGATCGTGCCGACCGACGGGCGCGTGAGGAAGGCGCGCGAGCGCGCGGCCGAGCCCGACTACAAGGCGCTCTACGAGCAGGCGATGGCCAGGATCGCCGAGCTCGAGGCCGAGCTGGCGGAGCTGCGCGGCTAGCGGCATGGGCATCGACGCCGGGTTCGACAACGCGTTCGCGCTGCGGCTCAAGCTCAGGGCCGCGAACCGCCGCATCGCCGAGCTGGAATCGGGCGGCGCGTACGCCGGGCTCAAGGCCCGGACGGCGTCGCTGCAGCGGGGGTACGAGGCCAAGGTCAAGAAGCTGGAGCGAGAGCTAGCCGCAACGAGGCGGGCGCACTCGAAGATGACGAAGTGCTGGTTCGAGGTGTTCGGGCAGGTCGAGCGCGAGCGGGACGAGGCGGTGGGCCACGCGATGGCGAGCGCGCGCAAGATGGAGGAGCGGGCGCTCCGCGCCGAGCGGAGGGTCGACGGGCTCATGGACGCCGCAGCGGCGGAC
>JAFUBE010000264.1 GCA_017460365.1 Eggerthellaceae bacterium | reverse complement strand
CCGCTGGCGGCCGCCCAGAGCGAGGAGCTCGCCGAGCTCCGCAAGCGCGATGACGTCAAGTGGACCTTCGTCAGCCCCGCCGGCGACTTCCAGGCCGACGGCGAGCGCACCGGCGAGTACATCCTGGCTGGCGAGGAGCTCACCCTGAACGAGCGCGGCGAGTCCATCCTACCAATTCCGACGGGAGCTGTGCGCCTTTGTACCCGCATTGGTGACTTTAGCGCCCGAATCGGGTAGTGCTGGCCGGCGCCGGCAGTTCACGCTCCTTACGCTTTATCGCTGGCGTCCCCGAAGCGATCAGTACACGAACATGTATACATGAGCGTTGCGGTCGGATTCAATCGGAGCCCGAGGGTTCGGTCGCCACCTTCGCCCATACCTCCCTCGCGATGCAGTACTGGGCAACATGCCCGAAGTTCGACCGGTCGGGCGCTCGCCGCCCGTCGGCCGTCCGCCGCATGACCGGCACGATGACGCCCCGCTCGCGCAGCTCTGCCATGCCCCGCGCGACCTGGTAGGCCGAAAGCCCCGTGCGCTCGGCGATGTCGGCCGCAGAGCAGCGCCCGAGCCTGCCGTCGGCGTACACCTTGCGGCACAGCGCGACCATCACCGCCCAGCCGTTCCGCCCCACCCGCCTCGCGACGAGCTCGGACACCAATCCCTCCTGGAGGGTCGCGTATGTTAGGGGCGGGTAACGCGCGAAGCGGTCGGCGGCGCCTACTCCTCCACCTCGACCGACTGGCATGCCAGCGCCTGGAGCTCGAACTGCCCGCGCACGAAGGCCTCGCACGCCGAGGTGCTCGTCCTCCATGTCCTGCGAATTCGGAACGCCTTGAGCTCGCCGCTCTTCGCGAGGCGCACCGCCGTCGGGTACGACGTGCCGATGATCTCCGCCGCCTCGACGAGCGAGATGATCCTGCCCTCGCCCTCGATGGGCTCCGAAACCTTCCCGTCGCTCATGACGCTCCCTTCTCTCAGCGCTGTCTACGCGCACAGGCTACCCCTCGGGCGGCTCCCCGTGTGCGTTTGTCCCCGGATTGGGAACTCGGGTGCCCGAATCGGGAACTCGCGCCGCCGCCGGGATCGCCCGCGGCCGCAGGCGGCGCCCCGGTGGAAAACCGGGCCAGCGAAGCCGGGGCGACGGAGTTTCTATTTTTGAATCGAGCTTAAGAGCAGATACTCGGTTGCGCTGTGGCGCAAGCAACCCCCTCGCTGCTCGCGCCCTGCCGCAACCTATGCTTGCGCCCTACCGCAACCACTGCTAGCGCCCTGGCGCAACCTTCTCCGCAATGTGGAAAACTTGCTTGCGCCGCAGCGCAAGCAAGGCCCGTTTTTTGGTCGATTTTTGGGTGGCGTTCGAATTGATTTGTCGGTAAAATGTCGGTTGCGTGTCGGTCGAGCCGACAAAAAAGGTCAGGACTTGCGCCCTGACCTGCGGTTACGTGGTGGAGATGATGGGATTCGAACCCACGACCCCCACGTTGCGAATGCTTGGGTGTTGATGAAGCCGACCTGGTACGTGTCGTCGGACGGATCGACCACGTTCACGGCGAAGATCTGATAGCGGTAGACCGCCGTGGACGTGTACAGGCGGAACGTGCCCGTG
>JAFUBE010000263.1 GCA_017460365.1 Eggerthellaceae bacterium | reverse complement strand
TTGGGTCTGGCAGTAAGTGGGGTAGCCCAGCGCAAGACGACCGCGAGGGCCAGGGCGATGGGCGCCACCATGACGAGCCACATCGCGGAGTAGGCTTGCGTGAGGCCGCCGGTTACGGACACGAGCGCCTCGATGACGAAGCCAGCCATGGCGGGGCCGAGCAACATTCCCAAGTCGAGGCCGGTGAACGCGGTGTTGCTCGCGGCACCGCGGCGTTCGGGCGGCACCGAGCCGAGCGCCATCGACTGTATGAGCGGGGCGCACGCCCCGAAGCCCGCCGAGCCAACGACGGCCACGACGATGATGCCGGCGAAATCACGCACCTGCCACAGCATCACGTAGGAAGCCGCGAAGAACAGGCAGCCGACGACGAGCACGCGCGGCGAGCCGAAACGGTCGGCCATCTTCCCGAACGCGGGCCGCGTTCCCACGAGGCACAGCGCGTACACGACGAAATACGTGCCAATCCCCTCGATGCCCAGCAGGTTCCCGTACAGCACGAAATACGACGTCGAACCTGCAAACGCGATGGCGAGCAAACAGAGGACGCCCGCTTTCGGCACGGCCTCGCGGGCGAACATGCGGTTCGGCGCGAAGCGGTACGGCAGCCGCTCGCGGGCGGGCTCCTTCACGAAGAGCACGCCGGCCATCGCCAAGCACAGAAAGCCCGCCGCCAGGAAGTACGCGTTCGAGAACCCCATGTTCTCCACGAGCCAAAGGCCCACCGCAGGCCCGATGACCTGCGCAAACGATTGGGCGAGCGCATAGATGCTGATGCCGCTGGCAAGACGCGATGCGGGCAGGAACTCCGATACGAACGACATGCCGAGCGGGCCGGCGCACCCGATGCCGATGCCGTGCAGCAACCGCACGCAGAACAGGCCGGGAACCGAGCCGACCACGCCGTAGCCCACGAGCGACACCGCAATGAGCAACTGCGCGACGAGCAGCAGGCGCTTGCGCGAGAAGCTGTCGAACGCCGGCCCGGCGAACGGCCGCACAAGCAGCGCCGTGATCGCGAACGCGCCGATGACGACGCCGACCATCGAAGTAGCCGCCCCAAGCGAATCGAGGTACAGCGGCAGCGTTGTGTTCGTCATGAACGCCGCCATCGACTGGAAGAAGTTCACCGCCATCAGCGCGATGTACGGAAAACTCCAGATGGTCTCTTTCGGAGTCGATTCGATCATGGACCAAGGATATCACCGGCGCCCGTTCGCCGCTGCGCGGCGGGAAAGCGTGACGCGCCTTCGCCGCGGAATCTCGGGCAGCGGCGAAGGCGCGCCACATCTTTCGCGCCGCGCAAGCGGCGCGGGCGGCAAATCCAAAAAAATGCCGCCCTCCGGGTGGGAGGGCGGCGCGAGCGCTCGGATGGGAGGCGATCTTAGTAGTTCTCGGCGCGCAGCTCGAAGTAGCTCTTCGGGTGAGCGCACACCGGGCAGATCTCGGGCGCGTTCTTGCCGATCACGATGTGGCCGCAGTTCGAGCAGATCCACGTGCGGTCGCCGTCGCGCGAGAATACGATACCGTCTTCCACGTTGCCGATCAGCTTGCGGTAACGGTCCTCGTGGTGCTTCTCGATGGCGCCGACCATGCGGAACTTCGCGGCGATCTCCTGAAAGCCCTCTTCGTCGGCGACTTTCGCGAACTCGTCGTACATGTCGGTCCACTCGTAGTTCTCGCCATCGGCCGCGTCGTTCAGGTTCGCCAGCGTGTCGGGGATGTCGCCGTCATGCAGGTACTTGAACCACAGCTTCGCGTGCTCTTTCTCGTTCTTCGCCGTCTCCAGGAAGATGTTGGAGATCTGCACGTAGCCGTCTTTCTTGGCCTTGCTCGCGTAGTATTGGTACTTCGTGTGAGCCTGCGATTCGCCCGCGAACGCCGTCTGCAGATTCTCCCACGTCTTGCTGCCTTGCAATTCCATTTACAGCTCCTCTCTCTCTGAGTTTGCACCCAACGCAACATTATCATATCTACGATACAATTCCCTTATGAACAACACGCATAAACCTGTACTTATTGGAATAGACGTCGGATCGACCACCGTGAAAGCGGCGGCGATTCAGCCAGATTCATACGAACTGCTCGCCGCTACTTACAGGCGCCACCACGCACATCAGCTGCAAACGGCCATCGAGGTGCTCGCCGAGCTCGAAGCCCAGCTCGGCAACATGCCCGCGCACCTGGCCGTGACCGGTTCGGGCGGGCGCGAACTCGCCGACGCGCTCGGGGCCCCGTACGTGCAAGAGGTGATCGCCAACTCGATAGCCGTCGCGACGCATCATCCGCGCGCCCGCGTGGCCATCGAGCTCGGCGGGCAAGACGCGAAGATGATCTTCTTCGAGCCCGGCGCGAGCGACGGCACCCCCAAGGTGTCGGACATGCGCATGAACGGCTCATGCGCGGGCGGCACCGGGGCGTTTCTCGACGAGATCGCTTCGCTGTTGAAGGTGCCGGTCGAGCAGCTCGACGACCTCGCCGCGCGCGGCACCACGCTGTATGCGATCTCGGGCCGCTGCGGCGTGTTCGCGAAAACCGACATCCAGCCGCTCGTCAACCAGGGCGCCGCCAAGGAAGACATCGCGCTTTCGACCTTCCACGCCGTCGCCAAGCAGACGCTCGGCGGGCTCGCGCAGGGCCTCGAGGTCATCCCGCCCGTCATCTTCGAGGGCGGCCCGCTCACGTTCAACCCCACGCTCGTCCGCGTGTTCTGCGAGCGCCTGCACATCGGCGGCGCCGACGCCATCGTGCCCGACAACCCCGAGATCATCGTCGCCCGCGGCGCAGCGCTTGCGCTCGAGAAGGCGTCTTCCGCGCCCGCGCCCGCGTCAGCGCCCGATCAGGAATGCGCCGCCAGGGGCCTGACCCCAAACGGCGCACGCACGCTCGCCGAGGCGCGGGACGCCATCGCCGCGTTCGCCAAGCAGGCCAAGGGCAAGGCCAGCTCGTCGCCGCCGCTGTTTGAAAGCGCTGAAGAGCTCGCCGCCTTCCGCGCGCGGCACGCGCT
>JAFUBE010000262.1 GCA_017460365.1 Eggerthellaceae bacterium | reverse complement strand
TCTGAGGGTGCGCCCGTGCTCCCGAGGGGAAATCATCGCTGAGCTCGATCATGCGCTGCCAGCCGACCTCACGGCGAAGCAGAAGGGCGACCACGTGAGCTACCTGCTCCAATCGCTGCGCAAAGCAGGCCGAATCACGAACGAGGGAAGCACGTCGGCTGCCGAGTGGCGCATCGCCGACTAACGGTAGAGGCCGCAGCGAAGCCTTTGCCGCCCGCGCTGGCTGATGGACTGGACGGGCGCGGACGAGCGCGTGACGGCAGCAGACCGGACGACCGTGCGTAGGGTGTGCGCCGCTGGTGTGAACAATTCACAGGATTGTTCACCATGACGCACGACGGCCATGGCGCGCAACGACTCGCAGTAGGCCGCGTTGGGCATGGGCGCGTGGCTGAACCCGACCATGCGGAGCCAGACGCGAAGCGGCTGGCGCAGCTGCGGTGAAGACGCGCGCCCATGCCCTGCGCGGCCGTAACGGTTGACTTCCTGCGCCATGGACGGCGTGTGGCACGGCCGGCAATCCAGTGAATTGCCGGCACCCGAGCGCACACCCGGAGCGCGGGCGGCCGGGCTGCGGACAACCCGAGGTTGGTAGTGCACGGCCAGGCCAGCAGCCAGGGATGGCGGCAAATAAGCCTTAACGCTGCAAGCGCGGTGACGCTGTGCGTGAGCTTGAATAAGGGCGTCCGGCATGCCTCATAGACGATGTGGTGAATCAGGTTTCTCGAAATCCTCTTGCCTTTCTTCGTAAACAGAGTTATAAATAACTCGACGACTGAAACAGAGTTATTCATAACTGCGAGAAAGGAACTGGATTGCTGGACCGTAAGCAGAAGATCGAATGCGTCAACCTCGCGAACCGACTCTGGGTGGTATACGAATCGTATAGGCCGAACCTGCCCTCTTATCCGTGGGATTTGCGTGTCTATCCTCTGGCCCTCATCGGCCTGCTGGTCAAGCGTTCTGACAAGGGCGTTGAGGAGGCTATCATCGGCGCTGACGTAAGCGTCGAGACGCGCAAGTACCTGCTCGACATTCTCAAGGACGCCGGCGACGAGATGGTCGAGGCATTCGTCGAAGAATTCACGGAAGCGGAGCTCGAGGTCTTCATGCGCATGGACCCGAGCTATAGGGCTGACCTGCTGGGCAAGGTCGGTGGCAACTTCTTCACGCCCGCCAACGTAAACGAGCTCGCTTTCCGGGTTCTCGACGTCAAGGCAGAGGACCGGGTTGCTGACTTCGGCTGTGGACCGGGCGGCTTCCTCGGTTATGCCGCGGAGCGACACCCAGAGATCCACGCTACTGGCGTGGAGTTCAGTCACGAAGTGGCGTGTGTCGCGCGGCTTCGCATGGAGCATCTGGGTGTTAACGCTGTGGTTGAGGAGCGTAACCTTTTCGACTGCGACAAGCCCCGTGCATTCGACAGAATCTTCTCGAACTTTCCCTTCGGCCAGCGCGTAGCAGACCTGAACGCAAGCGGCGATTATGCGCAGAAGCTTATCAAAGGCGAGATGCCTTATGGGCGCTCCAGGAACGCCGACTGGGCATACTGCCAGCTAATCGTCGATTCCCTCACAATGGACGGGCGGGCCGTCGCCATACTCACGCCGTCGGCGCTCTACAACATGGTGGACAGGCGCGTACGCGAACACTTCGTGGAGAACGGCCTCATCGAGGCGGTGGTTGCACTCCCAAAGGGCATATTCATCGGCACGGGCATCCCCACCGAGCTGGTCGTGTTCTCGCATGGAAATGAGAGCGTGCGCTTCGTAGACGCTCGCGACCTCGGCAGCAAGGGGCGTCCTTGCTTCCTCGGCGTCGACGATGTGGACGAGATCCTCTCCAGGCTTTCCTGCGACGGCGATGCGAGTATCTTGGTAGATATTTCTGCAATCGTCGAGCGTGACTTCAACCTGCAGCCGGAACGCT
>JAFUBE010000261.1 GCA_017460365.1 Eggerthellaceae bacterium | reverse complement strand
GTACGTCATCGTTCAACGCAACGCCATGGCGGTGTGGGAGGACATCCAAAACGCAGTCGACGGTCCGACGTACCGCGAGCGCCTGGAAGCCGATCCGGAGGCGAAGCTTACCGCAGAACAGCTCGACGAGATCTTCGATCCCTGGGCGTTCCTGCAGCGCATCGACGTAATCTTCAAACGCCTGGAAGTCGTTGAGTTCTAAGAAGGCCATTCACTCCGTCATCTCGCGTGTTTGTCATCCCTCGCTGCGCTCGGGATGACAGGCAGGGGCCTGGGATGACAGAGGGGGACTCGGTATAGTGGGTAGGCAGGTGGGCAAGTAGGGGTTCGTGCTGGAAGGCGCTTATACTTCGACGGTGTCGCTGGGCTTTTCGTTGTCGGATTATGCTTCTTCTTCTGCCTCTGACTCTGCTTGCGTCGCCTCGTATTCGCGGCGTTCCGCGGCGGTGAGCGGGGCCCATACCTTCACGCGGCAGGCGTACACCTTCTCCTCGCCGATTGGCTGGTGGTCGATGTTCGTGTAGGTGACGAACGTGTCGTGCGTGCCGGTCGAGGCGAGGTACTCGCCATACGAGTCGGCCCCGTTCTCGACGTCGAGCGCGAAATACGTGCGCGCTGCCAGGTCGACCCCGCACACCGAGTACGTCGATTTCACGATGAGCAGGTCGCCGCACCACGCGGGCGCCGCTGTCGGCGTGCGCGCGAAATCGAACCATTGGGCGCCGTTGTAGTTCCCGTCGCCCGGGCGCTCGAAGGGCGTGTAGGTGCCCAGGTTGGCAACGGCGCCCTCGTAGTCGTAGATGTCGGGGAACGAGAACATGAAACCGGTCGGTCCGTAGCCGGCTTCGATGGGGGCTATGGCGCGCGGCAGCGTGAGCGTGTCGCGCACTTCCCCGCTGGAAGCGTCGACGTTCGTGAGCTGGTAATACGTCGACGGCGAATCGATGCGCGGCGAGATGGTGACCGTATCGGACGTGCCGTAGGGCGGGGTGGCCATGCGGCGCTTGGACTCGTACACGGCGTCGGCGTTCGCGCTGCCGAACGAAGCGGCCATCAGGCGGGAAACCGGGGCGGTGCCCTCCTCGACCGGTTTAGCGTTCACGAGCCAGAAAGCGCGCTTCCCGGCCACGGTGATCGTGGGGGTGTCGTATGCACCGTCTCCCTCTTGGGCGAGCTGCGGCGTTCCGAGCGCGCCGTCGGACAGCGGAGCCGTGTAGATCCGCCAAGTGCCCTGCATGATGTCCGCCTCGGTCCACACCATGCCGTTCGCGTTCGCGCGCACGTCGTAGATCTCGAATCCGCCTTCGGGACTCACGGCCTTCTCGAGCACGGTGTCGACTTGCCCGCTTCCCAAGAACAGCAGCCCGGCTTGCGCGAGGGGCGACCCCGTTTCGGTGGGGAGCAGGCAAGCGGCGATCGACTCGTCGTTCGCCCAGACGAGCGAGCCGTACGGGAGGTCGTATTCGGAAACGGCCTGCACGGCTCCGTCGGAGCTTTCGAGCGCCTCGAAATCGCCGAGCGTGGTGAGCGCGCTTGCGGGCGCGTCGAGGTACGGAATCTCATCGCTCGAGCTACCGCGCGAGGCGTTCATGGCGAAAGCGCCGGCGCCCACCGCCGCGACCGCTCCCACGCCGATCGCCCCATACAGGAAGCGGCGCCTGCTGACGAGCGTTTCCTGGCCCGTCGGAGACTCCGCGGG
>JAFUBE010000260.1 GCA_017460365.1 Eggerthellaceae bacterium | reverse complement strand
CCGACATCATGGCCGAGCTCATCACCGGCGAGACCGTGGAGGAAGCCAAACGCTTAAGCGCTTTGTTCGTGCGCATGATCCAAGGCGAAACGCTTTCGCAAGATGAACAGGACGACCTCGACGAGGCCTACGAGCTCGAAAGCATCAGCCGCATGCCCGCCCGCGTGAAATGCGCGGAGCTTGCCTGGCGTACCTTGGATGGTATGCTGTAGGCATTGCGAAAAACGTGCGAGGCGCATGGGAGACAGGCCTTGAGGCTGAGCATTTGGGAAATCTACTACGCGTTACGTTACGACAACATGCTTCCCCTGGTGCAATCGGGAAAGGCGACCATCCGCCGCGCGCGGCTTGTCTCGTCTTCCGAGATCAGCGATGACGCCGTGTATGTGGCCTCTGCGGGGAGCCACGGTAATGGCGATATGGACGATGTCATCATCACGCATCATGACGACCGCATAATGGTACGCGGCGCTTCCGTCGAGCAGGTGTTCAACGACGTAAGCGACATCATCGATATGTTCAACGAATGGGAACATGCCATCGACGGGCTCGTCTCCGACGAGTGTGGCCTGCAGGAAATGCTCGATGCGAGCGAGCGCATCCTCGGCGCGCCGGCTTTCGTGTACGCTCCCGACGGCCGCGCGTTCGCCCTTTCGAGCAATTACGGCCCGGAAACCCATTGGCATTGGGCCGAGATCATCGCGAACAACGGCATCACGTCGGAACGCATCCGCGCGTTGCGCGATTCGATGAACCTCGCCGAGGTGTGGAAGGATTCCTATCCGCATATTCGACGCTCGGTGCTGGGCGCCCATGCCTACATGCACTGCAGCTTGAAGCCGCATGGCCGCATGGCGGGGCACTTCGTCCTTTTCGGGTTCGACCATCCGTTTTACCGCGGGCAGGAACGCGTCGTCGACGTGCTGGTGAAGGCCATGACCCGCCATATGGAACAGTTCTACTGGCTCTATAACCCGACTTCGCAGCTTACCAACGCCCTTGCCGCGTTCTTGGACCGGGGAGCGTTCGACGACGCCGAAATCGAGCTTTTGCTGCGTGCCTTGCAATGGGGCTTCGACGATTTGTATCGGGTACATGTCGTGCGCGAGCGCGGTTCGAAGGAGCCCGTGCTCTTGTCGCAGCTGCATAGCGACGTGTCGCGCGCGTTGCCGTTCGCGATTTCGCTCGTGCTGGACGACGAGCTCGTCGTGCTGGAAAACGTGACGCACGCCGACGCGGGCAACGGCGTGGCAGAAGGCCTGGCCGCGCTGCTACAGCCCGACCTCGCATGAGTTGTAAGCGTGACGCGCAACGGCATTGCCCAGTGTCGCGATTTGGCGCGCCAAGCGCGGCACGAGGCGCTGCAATGCGCGCGGACAGGCGCGGCTCGGTCGTTCGCTGACGATAACGGGCGGGCGCGCATCCTCGAGGCGATCGGCGCCGACCCCATCACGGTCCTGTACGCCCACTCCGAGCTCGTGCGGCTGAAGCGCTACGACGAT
>JAFUBE010000259.1 GCA_017460365.1 Eggerthellaceae bacterium | reverse complement strand
CTTTACCCCGCCCGTGCGCGGTGTGACACTTCCCGTCAGACACGCAGTGTCACGCGGTGGCGCTGGAGGCGCACCTCCTTCGAAAGCCCCGGCGTTCGCCGGGCTGGAACGGCGAAAGACGGAGCGCCTGATCAGCGAGCGAAGATGTCGGGGAACTCGCGGGCGAGGCGGGCGACGGGAAAGCCGATCACGGTGTCGAGGTCGCCTTCAATGTGGTCGACGAAAGCCTTCGCGCCCGATTGGATGCCGTAGGCGCCCGCCTTGTCGAAGGGATCGCCCGATTCGATGTAGGCGGCGATCTCGTCGTCGGCAAGGTCGCGGAAGTACACGTAGGTCGTGTCGACGAACGTGCGGTAGAACACGCCGACATCGCCGTCGGCCGGTGCGTGAACCGCCCAGAACGACACGGCCGTGTGCACGTCGTGGCCATGCCCCGACAGCGCGCGCAGCATGCGCTCGGCATCGGCCGCATCGCGCGGCTTGCCGAAGATCTCGCCGCGGAATACCACCATGGTGTCGGAGCCGAGCACGACCATCGTGCCATCGTAATCAGGCGTGACGAGCTGCTCGACCGCTGCCTTCGCCTTGCGCTCGGCGAGATGCTTCACTGCTTCTACCGGGTCTTGCGCAAGCTCGCCATCGAGGGTTTCGTCGACATCGACCGCATGCACGCGAAAATCGACCCCCGCCTTTTCCAACAGCTCGCGCCTGCGCGGCGACGCGCTCGCGAGCACGATGTCGTATTCGGGTTCAGCCACGTTTTCTCCTTGTCCTGAAAGCGGCCATGGGCTCTATGCGCACCCCGTTCTTGTTCGCGCTCACGGCCAAGTTGCCCTGCACGTTCGCCACGTACCCGCTCTTCCCGATGCCGGCGAGCACCGCCTCCACCGTTGATGTGTCGATACGCTCGTCGGCGCCGAGGAAGCGCTCGAGCGCCTTCATGACGACACGGCGTTGCATGGGCGTGCGCTCTGCGATGAGCAGCGGAGAGAGCACGCAACCCTCTTCGGCAGGCTCGAGCCACACGACGAGCTGTTCGAACAGCGTATTGGCGATGTCGTCGAGCATGTCGTCTTCGTCGCCGATGAGGTTCATCGAGCGCGTGAGCGTGGCGAGAAGCTGCGGGTTGCGCTCTTCGGCGCGCGGGATGATTTCGTGGCGCACGTACGCGCGGAAACGGTCGGTGTGCGCATTGGTCGCGTCTTCGCGCCAGAGCGACTCGTCGCCGTCGCGCACAACGGGCAGCTCGCGCTCTATTCTCCCGATGACGTAACCGCGCAAGTCCTCTCGCCCGCAATCGAGCAACGGCCGCATGACCTGGCCGTTCGCGTATCTCATCGAGCGGAAGCCACCAGGGCCCGTACCCACGATCGAGCGCATGTAGAAGTTCTCGACGCGGTCGTCGGCCGTATGCGCCACGAAGATGCGGCCCTGCGCGACGGGCACAGACTCGCGCCTGCAAAGTTCGGCGAGCGCCTCCTGTGCAGCTGCATAGCGCTCGCGGCGGGCGACGGCTTCCACGTTGCCGCCCTCCTCTCGCGCGATTGCCGCCACGTCGATGGCCTCGCACGTGAAGGGAATGGCGAGCTCGGAGGCCAGTTTCTCGACGAACCGTTCGTCGGCATCGGAATCGGCTCCGCGCAGCTCGTGGTTCACATGAAGCATGGCAAGGGCTCCGAGCGTGCCTTCATCTCGCAGCTCGGCGGCCGCGTACGCGAGCGCAGTCGAATCGGAACCGCCCGACACCATGAGAAGCACCGGGGTGACGTCGCTCGCCATGTCATGCTTGCGCACGGTCATGCGCATTTGCTCGATAACGTTCATCGCGCCTCCACTAAATCGAGCCGCACGACCGTTTCGATATGGTCGGTGTGCGGGAACATGTCTACCGGGCGGATCTCCCGAACACGGTAGCCTTTTGCTGCAAGGTGGCGCAGGTCGCGGACTTGCGTTTCGGGATTGCAGCTGATGTATACGACGCGCGAAGGCGCGAGACGGGCGAGCGCATCGAGGAATTCCGGAGTCGAACCCGCGCGCGGCGGGTCCATGAACACGACGTCTATGCGCTCGCCTGTTTCCGCTGCATCGCACATGAACGAAGTGGCGTCCGCTGCCGTGAATCGGGCGTTCTCGATGCCGTTGTGGCGAGCGTTCTCGCGGGCGTCCCGGATGGCCGATTCGACCGAGTCGACGCCGATCACGCTCGCGGCGCCCCGCTTTGCAGCGACCAGGCCGATGGTGCCGGTTCCGCAATACGCGTCGATCGCAGCTTGCACTGCACCGAGGTCTGCCAGCTTCATCGCCTGCTCGTAGAGCACTTCGGTCTGCACGGCGTTCACCTGGTAAAACGATTGTGATGATATGCGGAAGCTGAGCCCGCAGAGCGCATCGAGGATGAAGCCCGGCCCATACAGGCGCCGCTCCTTCTCGCCGAGGATGACGTTCGTCTGGCGTAGGTTCACGTTTTGCACGATCGTGGTGATAAACGGGCACTTCTTCACGAGCTCGCGGCAAAACGATTTCGAGGCCGGAAACTCGTCGCTGTTCGTGACGAGCGTCACGAGAATCTCGCCGCTCTCATGCCCGACGCGCACGATCGCATGCCGCATGAAGCCTGTGCCGCGGTCTTCGTCGTAAGGTTCTATTTTGTGACGTTTCATTATTTGCCTGATCGCGCGGATGACCTGCTGCGCCTGTTCGTTTTCGATGAGGCAGCCGTCGGCTTGCACGATGCGGTGCGTGCCGGCTGCATACATGCCCGTGAGTATTTCGCGCCCGCCGTTCGGCCCGCGCTTTCCCGGCGCGAACGGCGAGGTTACCTTATTGCGGTAGTGGTAGGGCGCATCCATTCCCAGAATCGGGTGGATTTCGGCTTCGGGAAACTCGTTTGCGAACAATTCGCGCACGCGCGCGTTCTTGCACGCAAGCTGCTCGTCGTAGGCGACGTCGATATGCGAGCACCCGCCGCATTGGCGCGCCACGTTACAGGTTGGTTTTCGTTTTTGCTCGTCCATGCGTTACATGATACCGTTCCGTTGAGTAGATTGCCGCTCGCGCGAATCGACCGTTCGACTTATGTGGGAGGTTGGAATGAACTTTATTATCCGGTGGATCGTAACGGCGATCGCGGCGGCGGTTGCAGTGTGGCTCGTTCCAGGCCTGAGCGCGACGGGTGGCGACGCGACGGTCGGCATCGCGGTGTTCTCGCTCGTGCTCGCGCTCGTGAACGCCATCGTAAAGCCAGTCCTGCAATTCCTGAGCATTCCGATCACGGTTCTCACGCTGGGAATCTTCTACATAGTCGTGAACGCGCTGATGATCGAGCTCGCATCTTGGGCGGCAGGCGGGATGTTCGGAACCGGCGTACAGGTCGACGGGTTCGGCTCGGCGTTTCTCGGCGCAATTATCATAAGCATCGTGTCCGCCATCGTGAACGGTCTTTTCGGCAAGGACAGGAACTAGTTATTGAACCTGACGCGCTCCGCACTGCATAAGGCCCCGATCCTGTGGCGTTGAAAATTTG
>JAFUBE010000258.1 GCA_017460365.1 Eggerthellaceae bacterium | reverse complement strand
GGGTAGTTTCCAAAATATTTGAATTCAGAATAAACTACCCCACTTTGGGTCTGGCAGTAAGTGGGGTAGCCCGGAGGCAGGCCGCGCCTGACGAGAAGTGTCACGCCCCAACATGGCAAACAGGTGACGGCTCGTTGTCGGTATGGGAAAACATTGCCCCCTTTCGTAAAATAGATGGGATACACACAGGGGACGAAGGAACCGCCATGAAGTACAAAGGCAAGGACTATATCGAAATCCCGCAAGACGGCGCGGCGGCGAAAACGCGCGTGCCCGACCTGCGCGCGGGCATCGACGTCGGCTCCACCACGGTGAAGCTTGCCATTCTCGATGCGGATGACCAGGTCGTTTGGTCGATATACGAGCGCCACCATTCCGACGTGCGCGCTACGATCGCGAACGTGCTCGAGTCGGCTGCGGTCGACGGCTTCGGCGACCGGCTCATGACGATTGCCATTACCGGGTCGGGCGGCCTGCTGCTCGCCAAATGGCTCGGTGTCGAGTTCGTGCAAGAAGTCATCGCCAGCAAAACCGCAGTCGAAACGTTCATTCCGCAGACCGACGTCGCCATCGAGCTCGGCGGTGAGGACGCGAAGATCATCTACTTCGGCCAGTCGATCGAGCAGCGCATGAACGGCACCTGCGCAGGCGGCACCGGCGCGTTCATCGACCAGATGGCCGCGCTTCTGAACACCGACGCCGGCGGCCTGAACGAGCTTGCCGCCAGCCACGAAACGATCTACCCCATCGCCAGCCGCTGCGGCGTGTTCGCGAAAACCGACGTCCAACCGCTGCTCAACGAAGGTGCGCGCAAGGAAGACATCGCGGCGAGCATCTTCCAGTCGGTCGTCACGCAGACGATTTCTGGCCTCGCGTGCGGCCGCCCCATCCGCGGTCACATCGCCTTCCTCGGTGGTCCGCTGCAATACCTGCCTGAACTGAGGAAACGCTTCTACGAAACGCTCGACCTCGACGACGAGCACATCATCGTTCCCGAAAACGCGCACCTGTTCGTTGCGTGCGGTTGCGCGGCCGCCGGCGCGCGCGTCGATCGGCCCAAGCAGGAGCGCCTGAACGACGTGATCGAGCGCCTGCACAACCTTGGCGACATCCAGGGAAGCGAGGTCACGCGCCTCGACCCGCTGTTCGCGAGCGAGCAGGAATACGCCGAGTTCAAGCAACGTCACGACGCCGAACGCGTGGAAACTGCCGATCTCGCGAGTTATCGCGGCACCGCTTTCCTCGGCATCGATGCCGGCTCGACCACCTTCAAGGCGGTTCTCATCAGCGACGCTGGCAAGATTCTGTGGACGCACTACGTTTCGAATAAGGGCGACGTGCTCGGCTGTGCCCGCGATGCGCTCGCGCGCCTTTACGCCGAGATCCCCGAGGGGGTTGTGATCGGCCACTCCACCGTGACCGGCTACGGTGAGGGCTTGCTGCTGCAAGCGCTGCAGGTCGATTCGGGCGAGATCGAAACGGTCGCCCATCTGCGCGGCGCCCGCGAAATGCTGCCCGACGTGGAGTTCATCCTCGACATCGGCGGCCAGGACATGAAATGCCTGCGCGTGAAGGACGGCGTGATCGACCACATCATGCTGAACGAGGCGTGCTCGTCGGGTTGTGGCAGCTTCATCGAGAGCTTCGCGAGCGGCCTCGGGCTCGACGTGAGCGAGTTCGCCGAGACCGCGATCGCCGCCGAACACCCGGTCGACTTGGGAAGCCGCTGTACCGTGTTCATGAACTCGCGCGTGAAACAGGCCCAGAAGGAAGGCGCCACCGTGGGCGACATCGCCGCTGGCCTGGCGCTGTCGGTCATCAAGAACGCTCTGTTCAAGGTGATCAAGATTCGCGACCCGCACGACGTGGGCGAGCACGTCATCGTGCAGGGCGGCACGTTCCTGAACGACGCCGTGCTGCGCTCGTTCGAGCAGCTCAGCGGCGTAGATGCCGTGCGCCCGAACATCGCCGGCAACATGGGAGCCTACGGTGCAGCTTTGCTCGCCAGGGACCGCTGGGCCTCCGCTGCTGGCAGCGCGAAGAAGCTTGATTTTCCTGACGAATTAGAAAACAGTGAAAATCTGCGCACCCTTCGCGCTGCCAGCAGCTCCGGCCCAGCGGTCGGCGACCAAACCGTGCCCTCCGGTGCGGGGGAGGAAAACGGTGACGCCGCTGGCGCGGCGGCGGCAAGCTCGAGAGCTTGCCCTACGGATGTTGCCGCAAAAGTGGCGGGGAACCCGGTCGGCGAGGCTTCCGCGCAAGGGACGGGAGATCGAGCCGGGGACGCTGGCTCGGCTGCGGCCGGGTCAACCCCCGTAGGGGCAGCTCTTGAGCTGCCCGCCGCGCGCAAGCGCGGATCCCAAGGCCGCGCCGAAGGCGCGTCACACACTCCCGCGCGCGAAGCGCGCAGTCATCAAGAGCGCGCAAGCGCGACACACATCTCCGAAAACGCGGACGCCGACGGTACGGCACTCGTGTCGCCCGCTGCCGAAAGCGCGTCGCATGCCCCCGCTGGCCCTGTTTCCACTATCCTTACGCTTGAACAACTCAATGCGCTTAACCCGACGCATCGCACGGTTCGTTGTCAGAAGTGCTCGAACCACTGCCTGCTCACCATCAACGATTTCGGCAAAGGCCCCGACGGCAAGCACCGCCGCTTCATCACCGGCAACCGTTGCGAAAAGGGCGCTGGCATCGTAGACGAGGCGGCCGACGTGCCCAATCTGTTCGACTACAAGGCGCACCGCCTGTTCGACTACGAGCCGCTGTCGGCCGACGAAGCCCCGCGCGGCACGGTCGGCATTCCGCGCGCGCTCAACATGTACGAAAACTACCCGTTCTGGTTCACGTTCTTCACCAAGCTGGGCTTTCGCGTCATCGTAAGCGACCCGTCGACCAAGAAAACCTACGAAGCCGGCATCGAAAGCATGCCGAGTGAATCGGTCTGCTACCCGGCCAAACTCAGCCACGGTCACGTGATGAACCTGCTCGAAAAGCACCCTGACTTCATCTGGATGCCCTGCGCGAAATGGGAGCGCCAGGAAGACGAGGGCGCCGGCAACCACTACAACTGCCCGATCGTGGCCAGCTACTCCGAGGCGCTGCGCCTGAACGTTGATGAGCTGCGCGAGCCGGGCGCGCCTGCGTTTTTGAACCCGTGGCTGCCCTACGACCAGAAGGACCACCTGAAGAAACGCCTGCTCTACGAGCTGACCGACACCTTCGCGCATGTCGTCGGCGCCCACGCGCCGCTGCCCACGCGCACTGAAATCGACGACGCCGTCGAGGCCGCTTGGGCCGAAGATGCCCAGTTCAAGGCTGATATGCGTTCGAAAGGCGAGGAAACGCTCGCGTGGATGGAGGAAACCGGCACCCACGGCATCGTGCTCGCCGGCCGCCCGTACCACAACGACCCCGAGATCAACCACGCCATTCCCGAGCTGCTCACGAGCTTCGGCCTGGCCGTTCTCACCGAAGACTCGATCGCGCACCTCGGCACGCTTGAGCGCCCCATCCGCGTGGTCGACCAATGGATGTACCACACGCGCCTGTATGCTGCCGCGAAGGTGGCCACGCAGCGCCGAGACCTCGATCTCATCCAGCTGAACAGCTTCGGCTGCGGCCTCGACGCGTTGACGACCGACCAGGTGCAGGAGATCCTGGAAGCGGCTGGCAAGGTGTACACGGTGCTGAAAATCGATGAGGTCAGCAATCTGGGCGCCGCCCGCATCCGCGTGCGCTCGCTGCTCGCGGCACTGCGCGACCAGCAGGAAGAGGACGAGGAAGCACGCCGTGCCGAGCTGCTGGAGAAATCGTGCCCGGCCGTTGCAGCTGCCGAGCAAACCATTGCGAGCATGGACGCCGCAATCGCGAACTTCGAGAACACCCGCGAGGAACGCACCGGCGCCACGCTGGCGAGTGCGGCCGCTGAAGTTGCGAACCGCATGGCGTACACGACGCGCGCCGACGAGGACCCGAATACGACCGAGGGTGTTTCACGTGAAACATCTGTTCCCAAAGCGCTCGACCGTATCGCATCGGAGGGTGTGCGCCGCGAGGTGCGTAGCGCAACCGAAAGTCGACCGAATGTTCATCGCAAAGGCCTTGACGAGCGCAAGTTCTCGACCGAGTTCCCGCGCGTCGAGTTCACCAAGGAAATGAAGGAATCGGGCTACACGATTCTCGCGCCGCAGATGGCGCCGTACCATTTCGAGCTGCTCGTGCCGATTTTCCATGCGTACGGCTACAACCTGGAGCTGCTGCCGTCGGTCGACCACGGCGCGGTCGACGCGGGCCTGAAGTACGTGAACAACGACATTTGCTACCCGTCGATCTTGGTCACGGGCCAGATCATGGAGGCAGTCACGTCCGGTCGCTACAACACCGATCGCCTGGCCGTGCTCATCACGCAGACCGGCGGCGGCTGCCGCGCGACCAACTATATCGCGCTCATCCGCAAGGCGCTGAAATCGGCGGGCCTCGGCCACGTGCCGGTCATTTCGCTTGCGCTGCAAAGCGGGCTCGACGAGCACAATTCCGGCTGGGAGGTCACGCTCCCCATGCTCAAGCAGGCGGTTTACGCGCTCAGCTACGGCGACTTGCTCATGATGGCGCTGTACCGCACGCGCCCGTACGAGACGATCGAGGGAGACGCCCAGCGCCGCTTCGACAAGTGGATGAAGGTCTGCAAGGAGCAGCTTTCCGCCGGCACGAACCGCCGCGAGTTCGGGCGCACGTGCCGCGCGATCGTGAACGAGTTCGACACGATGCCGCTGGTGGGCGAAGGGACCAAACCCCGTGTCGGCGTCGTCGGCGAGATTCTCGTGAAGTTCCATCCGACCGCGAACAACCAGGTTGTCGACGTGATCGAGCGCGAAGGCTGCGAAGCGGTGGTGCCGGGGCTGATCGAGTTCTTCCTGTTCGGCATCGTCGGGCGCATCTTCCAGAAAGACCCGCTCGGGCGCTCCGCGAAGGGGGCTGCCGGTGCGCATGCGATTCTGCGCTTGCTCTCTGTGATGCGCAAGCCGCTGATCGACGCGCTCGCGAAGTCGAAGCGCTTCGAGGCGCCGACCGACATCTTCACGCTCGGCGAATACGCTGAAGAGATTCTATCGACATGCAACTCGATGGGCGAAGGTTGGCTGCTTACCGCCGAAATGATCGAGCTGATCCGCACGGGCACGCCCAACATTGTGTGCGCCCAGCCGTTCGCGTGCCTGCCGAATCACGTCGTCGGCAAGGCGGTCATCAAGGAGCTGCGCCGCCAGCACCCGCAAAGCAACATCGTCGCCGTCGACTACGATCCCGGCGCCAGCGAGGTGAACCAGCTCAACCGCATCAAGCTGATGATCAGCGTAGCGAAAACGAATCTGTCCTAAAGTTAGTGTGACACTTCCCGTCAGACACGATCTGTCATTTTTCGGGAGGCGCATGCTGTGCTGCATGTTTTCCTCGAAAAATGACAGATCGTGTCTGACGGGAAGTGTCACACAGGAGGCGAGATAGATGCCAAACGGGAAGCTCGTCATCGTGCCCACGCCGATCGGCAATTTGGCCGACATGCCGCCGCGTGCGCTCGATGCGCTGCGTGAAGCCGACGCCATCTGCGCCGAAGACACGCGCGTGACCGGCAAGCTCCTAGCTGCGCTCGGAGTCGAGGGCAAGCGCCTCGAGCGCCTCGACGAGAATGTGATCGCCGACCGCACTGCCGAGATTCTCGCGCGCATCGCACAGGGCGAGACGATCGCCTACTGCACCGATGCCGGCATGCCGGGCGTGAGCGACCCGGGCCTGCGCCTGGTTGCCGCCGCGCGCGCCGCCGAGCCACCCATGTCGGTCGAGGTGCTTCCCGGCCCGACCGCCGCTGCGACCGCTTACGTTGCGAGCGGCACCGTGAGCCCCACCTTCTATTTCGGCGGGTTCTTCCCGCGTAAAGACACCGCCCGCAGCAACCTGCTCGAGCGCCTGCGCTCGCTCGACGCCGCGCTCATCTTCTACGAAAGCCCGAATCGCCTGGTCAGCGCGCTCGCCGCCATCGCCGAGGCTTATCCGCAGCGAGAAATCGCCGTCGCCCGCGAGCTCACGAAGGTGCACGAAGAGCTCGTTCGCGGCGCGACCGCCGAAGTTCTCGCGCAATTCCGAGACCGCCCCTCCATCAAAGGCGAGATCGTTCTCGTGATCGACCCGCCCGCACCCGCCGAACTCGCCCCCGACCCCGACGCCACCGCATCCCGCGCCGCCGAACTCGCCGCCCAAGGCGAACGCCCCAAAGCCATCGCCCGCACCATTACCAC
>JAFUBE010000257.1 GCA_017460365.1 Eggerthellaceae bacterium | reverse complement strand
GGTCTGGCAGCAAGCGGGGTACCCGGTTTGGGTCTGGCAGCAAGCGGGGCACCCTCGGGCCTGGCGGGAAGCGATCAATTGGCCCGATCCTCCAGGTGCGCTAAGCTATGCCTATGAAACGTAACGCGAACAGAGTTATCATGGCGATGAGCGGCGGCGTCGACAGCTCGGTGAGCGCGCTCGTGCTGCGAGACAAGGGTTACGAAGTCGAAGGCGTCACCTTGAAGCTGTTCGACAACGAAGACGCATGCATCGACGACGAGAAGTCGTGCTGTTCGTTGAAGGATGCGGAAGACGCGCGTCAAGTGTGCCTGGAGCTGGGCATACCCCATTTCGTATACAACTTCACGCGCACGTTCAACGAAGATGTGATCGACCGTTTTTGCGACGGATACCTTCGCGGCGAAACTCCGAACCCCTGCATCGACTGCAACCGCTACGTGAAATTCGCCGCGCTGCAGCAGCGGCGTCGCGAACTTGGCTTCGACTACGTTGCGACCGGGCACTATGCGCGCAGAACCTTCAACGAGTCCACTGGGCGCTTCGAGTTGAAACGCGGCCTCGACGCCAACAAGGATCAGAGCTACGTGCTGTTCCACCTTTCGCAAGACACGCTCGCGCACATGCTGTTCCCGCTCGGCGACCTCACGAAACCCCAGGTGCGAGAACTTGCGGCAACACACGGCTTCATCAACGCCGGCAAAGCCGAAAGCCAAGATATCTGCTTCGTTCCCGACGGCGATTACGCAGCCTTCATCAACAGGCGCGCGTGGATGAGACTGGTAAACAACCCAGATCGCAAATCAGAGCGCAAGCCTCGCCTTGTAACCGACCCAGGCCCCATTGAGAACCGGGATGGCAAGCGGCTGGGAACGCACAAGGGATTGATACGGTATACGATAGGCCAACGCAAGGGAATCGGGGTAGCCTATTCGGAGCCCCTCTATGTTTTCGCGAAAGATAGCCAGCGCAACACGCTCATCGTCGACACGGACGCAAGAACGCTTTGCACGTCAATCGAAGTTCGCGACGTGAATTTCATCGCGCGCGAGTACATCGACCGCCCAGTACAACTCACCGTGAAAACCCATTACCGGCAGCAACCGCAATTGGCAACCGTCGAGCAGACTGGCGAAGACGCCATCTGCATCACCTTCGCCTCTCCCCAGCGGGCCTGTGCTCCCGGCCAAGCGGCTGTCGTCTACGACGGCGACACGGTCGTATGCGGCGGCACGATAACGACCGGAGCATAACCCGGCAACGCACCGGAGAAAAGAAGACTCCCCCATCCTCCGATTCGCGGAAGATAGGGGAGCCTCCCCAATTTTGGCCGAAACGCGACTACTTCGCGAGCGCAGCCTGAGCCGCAGCCAGACGCGCCACCGGCACGCGGTACGGCGAGCAGGACACGTAGTTCAAGCCCACCTTGTGGAACTTCTTGATCGAATCAGGGTCGCCGCCATGTTCGCCGCACACGCCCGTCACCAGGTCGGGATTCGTGGCGCGCCCGCCCTTCACGGCGATATCGATGAGCTTCACGACGCCGTCGTCGACGGTGGCGAACGGATTCACCTTCATGATGCCGAGTTCCTCGTAATCCTTGAAGAACTTGCCCTCGACGTCGTCGCGGCTGAAGCCGAACGTCGTCTGCGTGAGGTCGTTCGTGCCGAAGCTGAAGAAGTCGGCCTTCTCGGCGATCTCGTCGGCGGTCACAGCCGCGCGCGGCAGCTCGATCATCGTGCCGATCTCGATGAAGGACAGATCGACGCCGTCGCGCTCCTCGACCTCGCGGATGGCTCGCTCGGCCTCCTCGCGCACGTAGACGAGCTCGCTTTCCATGGATACGAGCGGAATCATGACCTCGGGCTTCGGGTCGAAACCTTCCTTCACGAGCTTGGCCGTAGCGGTGGCGATAGCGCTCACCTGCATGGCGGACAGACCCGGCATGACGATGCCGAGGCGGCAACCGCGAAGGCCCAGCATCGGGTTCATCTCGGCCATGTTCTCGGCGGCCGCGAGCAACCTCTTCGTCGCGGGGTCGCTGTTACCCTTCACGGCGTCAACGGCGACCTTGATGGCCAGCTCGTGTGCGGAGGGCAAAAACTCGTGCAGCGGCGGGTCGAGCAGGCGGATGATGACGGGCAGGCCGTCCATGGCCTTCAGCATCTCGTAGTAGTCGCCCTGCTGCGCCTCGTACAGCTTGTCGAGCGCTTTCTGGTACGATTCGCTGCCATCCTCGGCCAAGATCATGTCGGCCACTATTTGCTTGCGGTCGCCCAAGAACATGTGCTCGGTGCGGCAAAGCCCGATGCCCTCGGCGCCGAAATCGCGCGACTTCTGCGCGTCCTCGGGGTTGTCGGCGTTCGCGCGCACGCCGAGCGTGCGGAACTCGTCGGCCCACTCAAGGATCGTGTCGAGGTCGCCGGTGAGCTCGGGCTGCACGAGCTCGACCGCGCCCATGACCACGCTGCCGGTCGTGCCGTCGAGCGAGATCATGTCGCCCTCGCGGATGACGATATCGGTGCCGGCAATGGCGGCCTCCTTCTTCTCGGCGTCGATCTTGAGCGCCTCCACGCCGCAGACGCACGGCGCGCCCATGCCGCGCGCGATGACGGCCGCGTGCGACGTCTTACCGCCGTGCGAGGTGAGGATGCCCTCGGCCGCGATCATGCCGGCCAGGTCGTCTGGCGTGGTTTCCCAGCGCACAAGCACCGTCTTCTTGCCCTGCTCGGCAGCTGCCACGGCGGCCTCGGCGGAGAACACGGCAGCGCCCACGGCGGCGCCGGGACTCGCGTTCAGGCCACGCGCCACGACGTCGTAAGAGGCGTTCTTGTCGAACTGCGGGTGCAGCAGCTGGTCTAGCTGAGCGGGCGCCACGCGACAGACGGCCTCCTCCTTGGAGATGAGGCCCTCCTTCTCCATGTCGATGGCGATCTTGAGCGCGGCAGCGGCGGTGCGCTTGCCGACGCGGGTCTGCAGCATGTACAGCTTGCCCTGCTCGATGGTGAACTCGATGTCCATCATATCGCGGAAATGATTCTCGAGCAGCACGAAGATGTCCTCGAGCTGCGCTCCGGCCTCCTCGAGGCCCGCGACATGCTTGAGCTCGGAGATCGGCGAGGTGTTGCGGATGCCCGCCACGACATCCTCGCCCTGGGCGTTGACCAGGTAGTCGCCGTAGAACTCGTTGGTACCGTCGGCAGCGTTGCGCGTGAAGGCCACGCCGGTCGCCGACGTGTCGCCCTTGTTGCCGAAGACCATGACCTGCACGTTGACGGCCGTGCCGAGGTCGTCGGCGATCTTGTTCTCCTTGCGGTAGAGCGTGGCGCGCGGGTTGTTCCAGCTGCCGAAGACCGCCTCGATGGCGAGCTTCAGCTGAACCATCGGATCTTGCGGGAAGGCGACCTTGCCGTCGACGACGAGCTCGGGGTGCTCCTCGGCGCTGACATGCGCAGAGAAGATCTCCTTGAACGTGGCGACGAGAGCCTCGAGATCCTCAGCGGTCAGTTCGGTGTCCTGCTTGACGCCCCTCTCTTCCTTCTTCGCGGTAATCGCGTTCTCGAAGTTGTCCCCCTCGATGCCCATGACGACGTTGGAGAACATCTGGATGAAGCGGCGGTAGCTGTCCCAAGCGAAACGGGGGTTCTCGGTCTGCTTGATGAGGCCGTTGATGGAGCGGTCGTTCAGACCGAGGTTGAGGACGGTGTCCATCATGCCGGGCATCGACATGGGAGCACCCGAACGAACCGATACGAGCAGCGGATCGGCATCGTCGCCGATCTTCTTGCCCATGCGCTCCTCGAGGTCGGCTCGGTATTCGGCGATCTCGTCGAGCGCGCCTTCCGGCCACGTGTTGTCGGCACCCGCATACTCCATGCATGTCTGGCACGTGATCGTGAATCCCGGAGGCACCGGCAGGCCGATGTTGGCCATCTCGGCAAGGTTGGCGCCTTTTCCGCCGAGCACGTACTTCATCTCGGCATTGCCCTCGGTTACGTTTTCACCCTGTGCGTCGTGCCCGAACTTGTAGACACGCTTGACTGCCTCAGCCACTTTTGCTCTCCTCCACTCGTTGCTGAAACGGATAAAACACGCGTTCCATGGTAACGCAAAACGACCTGAAAGCTCGGCTTTCCAGGTCGTTTTTTTCACCGCTCGCCGATTCGGGCAAAGCAGGCGGGAATCGGATTTCGGGCTCAGGCTTGACTTAGGCTGTCACCGCGCTCGATGACATGGTGCCCTGGCTGCGCTGGCCGCCCATGCCGCGCTGGCCGCCTTGGCCGTCCATCCCTTGGCCGCTGCCCGAGCCGCCCATAGCCCCCATGCCGCCACGGCCACCGCCCATGGCGCCGAAGCCGGCCGTGCTGCCCTCGGTCGAGGCGGTGAATTCGGCCGACGACGCGCCAGCGCTCACCGTGTAGACGTTACCGCTCGTCATGCCCGCCGCCGTGATGACCACGTTCTGGAAAGCCTTGGTCGGAGTGTAAGACGCGACCACGTTGCCCGACGAATCCTTCACCTGAATCTGGTCGCCCGCCGAGCCGTTCAGGTTCACCTGGCCGAACGCCTGGGTGCCGTCGGTGAAGCCTTCGGCCATGCCCGCGGAACCAGCTGCGATCAGAGTGCCGCCGTTGGCCGTGATGGTCGTGCCGCAATCGAGCGCTCCGTCGCCGCTCGAGGTTGGACCGCTCACGTACACGGTGCCGCCGTTCAGCACGATCGGGCCGTTGGAATCGAGCCCGTCGCCGCCCGAATCGACCTCGACCGTTCCGCCATTGATGGTGAGGACGCAATTCTCGTCGGAGTCCATCATGCCGCCACCCATGCCGCCGCCTGCGCCGCCGCGGCCGCCGAAGCCGT
This sequence comes from Eggerthellaceae bacterium, assembly GCA_017460365.1. Classification (GTDB taxonomy): domain Bacteria; phylum Actinomycetota; class Coriobacteriia; order Coriobacteriales; family Eggerthellaceae; genus UBA9715. The sequence goes on along the minus strand of JAFUBE010000257.1, from coordinate 9,727 downwards.
TGCCGCCTTGGACGGAACCGCCGGAAGAGGAAGAGGAAACCGAACCGCTTTGCGCGTCCTGGGGCTGAGCGCCTTGCGCATCGGGCGCCTGACCGCCCTTACCGCTCCCCATCTCGCCACCTTGGCCGCCGGGAGCCTGGCCGCTCTCCCCGCTCGGCGGCTCGGGCGCGCTGTCTTGCGGAGCCGTTCCTTGCGGAGCTTCCCCTTCAGGCATGCTGCCTTCAGGCATCTGGGTTGCATCCCCGCTGTTACCGCGCATGTTCCAATGCGAGTTTCCATCGCTCGAGCCTTGGAATCCAGCCTGGTCGCTTCCGCTGTTGGCCGTCGATGCGTTGAAGCCGTCGTCGGACGCCACGATGTGCACGTTGCCGTCGTTAACCGTTATCGTCTGGCCTTCGAGGCCTTCGTAGCTCTTGGCTATGTCGAGAGAGCCGCCGTTCATCTCGAGCACGTATTCCACGTGGAAGCCATCGTCGCCGGCGTTCAGCGTGACATCGCCGCCCGAGATCCGGCCGCATCCGTCGCAGTGCAAGGCATCGTCAGCTGAAGTCACGCCAACCGTACCACCTGTCACGCGCAAATACGTCACCGCATTCACGCCCTTGTCGCCCGCGCTGACCGTGATGTTTCCGCCATCGATGGTGACGAAGCCCTTGCTTTCGTCGTCGTCTTTGCTCGACTTTATGCCGTCGCCTTCCGTCGCGGTGACGTCGATCGTGCCGTCGGCGACCTTCACGCTGTCCTTGCCGACCAGCCCATCGCTTTTCGCCGTGACCTTGTAGGTGCCGCCCGTGACGACGAGATCGTCTTTGGTCTTGATTCCGTCGTTGTAGTTAGCGGTGACCGTGAGCGAACCGGAGCCCTGCAACGTGAGGTCGCACGTTGAGAAAATGGCTGCATCGGGTTCGTCAGCGCCTTCGGCGAACGTGTACGACGCACCGTCGGAAACCGTGTTTGCAGAGCCGTCGGCGAGCGTTACAAAGCACTTGTCGGCTTGCTGCACGTAGACGGCCGACCCCTTCGAGTTCGCGATTTCCGCGCCGTCGAGCACGAGCTGGACTTTCGCGTCTTCCGGGGCGTTCACGACGACCTGGTCGTCGGCGAGGCTGCCGCTTAACACGTACACGCCCGCCGCGCTTATCGTAACCGTGGAGCCGTCAACCGAAACATTGGAACTATCGCTCGAAGCGCCCGTGCCTGAAAGCGTGATCTTCGCAGCATTCGCAGCTTCATACGAGGGATTCTTGTCGCGGTCGCTGTATTCGAGGTCGTAGCGCGATTCGTCGATCTCCGTCGTGGTCACCGTACCGCTGCTTTGGGTGCTTGACGAGCTCTCGGAAACCGCACTCGACGACGCCGATGCGGATGCCGAGCTCGCCGACTGAGATGACGAAGAACACCCGACGGCACCGAGCATGAGCGTGCTTGCCATCGCCACCGCCAGCGCCCCGGTGGCGGCCTGCGCCAGACGGCGCTTCACCACATTCCACCTGATTTCAAATTCGAGTTTCATAACGTTACCGTCCTCATGCGTTGTCGGAGTTTCCACTTGCGTGCTCGCGCGGCCCTACAGCGTCTCGCGGTTGGCCTTAGGGCTACCGAGCGAGATCTTCAGGTTGCCGTTCAGGCAGCGCAGCTCGTCGATCATGGCCTTGGCGAGTCCGTCCTGTTTCATGGAAACGCGGTACTCGAGCTGGTAGAGGCTGCCCATGTTCGACGTCGCGACCGCTTGCAGCTCGAAGCTCGACGTGTACTTGGCGAGCACTTCGTCGAACAGGCCTTCGAACTCGAGGTCTTCTGGAACCGTGATCCTCAGCAGCTTGGAAGAGCCCTTGCCCTGCCCGAACGGAGTCGTCACGTAGATGATGTTGAAGATCCCGACGACCACGGTGAGGATGGCTGCCACGCCGATATAGCCCATGCCGGTCGCCAAGCCGATCGCCATGGCGAGGAAGACGCTGCCGATGTCTTTCGCGGTACCGGCGATCGAGCGGAACCTGACCAGGTTGAACACGCCCATGACCGCAACGCCGGCGCCGAGGTTGCCGTTCACCAACGTGATGACCATCTGGACGATGACGGGCAAAAGCGCGAGGGTGACCACGAAGTTCTTCGAATAATCATGCTTGTACATATAGATGAAAGCGCTCACGAGGCCCAAGATAATCGAGGCGATCGTGCACCAGAGGAAACCCTGCGTGGTGACCGTGGTCATCGCCGATTCCGTCGTGCCGAGCACAGAAGTGAATAAGACATCCATTGTTGTTTCCTTTCCGCTGTTCCAACCGTGCTGAAATGCTACGGCCCGTTCCTTAAATCAACCTGAACTAGATTTCGTAACCCGCAGAAGGCGCGATCAGCACGTCGCCGGAAGCGGCACGGCGCTGGTTGGGCCTGGGGATGTTCGTGATAGACACTTTGCCCGATTCCGACTGGAGCACTTCCACGTCGCCGCGGGCGGCCAGCACGCGCTTGTACGCGTTCCCGTATTTGGAAAACGAGCGCGGATACGCGCCGACCGACGAGAGCAGCTGCGAGAGCCAGGTGGGATATCCGCCTGCGCACTTGATTTCCATGACCACCTGGTCGGGCCCTGTGACCGGCCGGCGTGCGACCGACGCGTCCTCGAACAAGTCGACGTAGCTGATGTCCTCGTCGAACGTGACGCGGTCGACGCAATCCTCGTCGGCGGGGTCGATCGGCGCCCACGCTTCGCGCAGGCAGCTGATCACCATGGATGGCTTCAGGTTTCCGTAGCGGCGGAAGAATGCATCGAGCTCTCGCGCTATCTGCACCTTGCCCGCAGCGAGGTCTTCGTCCATCTTGTCCGGCGCAATCGGGAAACGCCTCATGGCGTCTTCGTATGACATCCCATCGCGCGTGTACGCGTCCATGGCCTGCTTGCTCATGCGCACGCGGCGCTTGTACACGATGCCCTTGAACTTCTTTTTGATCTCGACGAACACGGTGTCCGCCTCGGAAAACGCACCGTAACTGCGAATGCGCAGCTTCTCCTTGTACAGCGGTTTCTCGAGCGAACGGCAGATCAGCGAACGGTCGGGCGTGTCGAAGTACAGGCTGTCGATGCGGGTGGCACCATAGGCATCGAGCTGCATCCGGGCTGAGAGCCCTTCTTTGATCGCCGCGCATTGCGCTGCCGTGATCAGGTATTTCTTCTCTTTCCTTTCGAAAGTATCCGCACTGGTCGCCATAGCGGGCCTCCTTCCCACTCCGAAAAAGATGTTACGTTCGTTTCCTGAAACGATACTGAAAAACTAAAGTGAATCGTCCGTCGTCAGACCGCAACCTACAGCATATCTCCATTGGATACAATCTCGCACAACATGAGCTACGGGGCCCTGCGGCGCATCGACAGGAGAGAAGGGAAATCCCATGTCAGATACGCTTTACGTCGTTATGCCCGCATACAATGAGAGCGCCGTTTTGCCCAGCGTGCTCGAAGAATGGCAGCCGGTGATCGAACAGCACCCCGACAACAGGCTCGTTGTAGTCAACGACGGCTCGACCGATGAAACCGCCAACGTGCTCGAACGATACTCGCAAGCATGCCCTCAGCTCGTCCGCATCGACAAGCCCAACGGCGGCCATGGCGCGGCTTTGCGAACCGGGTACCGATATGCGCTGTCTGGGATATCTGGGCATATGCCCACGTTCGTCTTCCAGACCGACTCGGACGGACAAACGCAAGCTGCGGAATTCCCGGCTTTTTGGAAACGCCGCCACGAACATGACGCCATCATCGGCCACAGGCGCAATCGCGGCGACGGAGCGATGAGGGCTTTCGTGACCCGTGCGCTCCGTACGGTCGTGCGAGCCTGCACGCATGTGCACCTGCCCGATGTAAACACGCCGTTCAGGCTCATGAAGACCTCGGCTCTCGCAACTGCGATGGCTGCGATTCCCGATAAGCATAACCTCGTGAACGCCGAACTCAGCATCGCGCTGGCACGCCTCGGCAAATCGGTCGCATTCCACCCAATTTCGTTCGGCAAACGAGAATCCGGCAAAAACTCAATCAACGTTCGCTCCATCACCGCGCTGGGACTCTCGTCGATTGCGGACTTTCGTGAACTTAACGCGATCCTGCCATAAGCCAACATCGACGCCCTTTCACGTCAGACACGACCGTAGATCGTGAAACCTTCCAGGACCGCAACTTCACGGTAGGAGTCGAGCGTCAAGTCTAGTTCCACGTAATCGGCTACGATAATGGCGCTTGGAGCCGAATCGGAGGCGATGAGGCCGGAAAGCCAAGCACCGTACGCCTCGGGCATGGCGTCGCTGCGGTATGCATAGGGCGCACTCGCCCAGAAACCGCCGTCGAGATAAACCCAGCATTCGTTTCCCACTGCCACGATATCGCCCCGACCGGCAACGTCTTGTAATTTCGCCACGACAGCAGCTCGAGTTTCGACGAACCCCGCTCTATACGCCAGCTGCTCGCATGCGCCGTAGGCGGCCGGGAAATACACGAGCGCAAGCCCCACCGCCGCTGCGGCTGCGGCAAAGGCGGCATGGTTGCCCACAGCACGGCGGACTTGGAACACCGCGGCATTCAGGACCACGACGTAGAGCGGCACGAACATGAGCAGGTAATGGCCATAGCTGCGCCCCAGAACGACAACGAGTGCGAACAGCGACGCAATGCCGACGAACCCGGTCATAGCAATGGCGGTTTCACGACCGCACTGAGCACCTCGGTGCAACATGCAAAGCCCAACCGCGACAATCGTAGCTGCAACTGAAAGCAACAGCGCTAGATCGCCCGCGAAAAAGCCTGCCGCCGCCCAACGCGCACCTGCGTCGACGGCATTTGCGTAAACCACGTTGAAGGCAATGTATTGCCTGAAAAACCCCTCAAGCGCGCCAACTGCGCCAAGCCATGACCCGAAAGCGCAGAACACGGCCGCAAACCCTCCCGCAAACCAACCCACGCGCAGCAGGGCGCAGGACACTCCGCGCTTAGCGCACGCCACAGCCACGATAGCAGCGTAGAATGGAAAGAGCCCGATGAGCGCCGTGAACTTCAGCATGAACACGCAGGCAGCGAACGCCCCCATCAATAGCGCATGCGAGCGCCTGATGGGAGCGCCTTTCAAGCTCTGCACCGCCATGAGCACTGTCGCGAACATGAACGGCAGGCAGTATTCTTCGGTCAGGTTGCCGCCTTCCGCGCGATACACGATGTAGGGAACGAACAGAACCGGCACGGCAACTGACGCCAAGCGCGGCACGCCCATGGCGAGCCCCATACGATAAGCGAGGCAAAGGCTAGCAGTTAAAAACAGCCATTCGACCAGCCAGAGAACCCAAGTCGAAGGCCCCAACGTGCCGATTGCGTTCAAGAGGTAGACCAGCGGACCCTTGTGATCGAACACGTCGACGTAGGGAGCACCGCCTGCCGACATGACCCGCCCGATATAGGTGAACACGGCGGAATCGGTGCCTATGGGTATGTCGGTCAGCGGAAACGAATAGAACCCGACTGAAGCCACGAGCGCCACAAAGCCCAAAGTTGCCAAAACCCATTTGTCAGCATTCCTTAAAGCCATGGCGCCCCCGCATCGTTTTAGAAAAGTATGTTTCAGGAAGGTTTAAGGTTTGGGGCTAGAATGGAAACCGTAACAACGCACGCGGCAAACCGTATCGCGCGCGTTAGGTGCGGGAAAGGGAATACGATGCAAGTTCTCATCGTTGAAGACGACGTGCGCTTGGCGCAAGCGGTCGGCAAGATCCTGGAAGAGAACAACTACCAGGTCGATATGGTACACGACGGGCAAGCTGGGCTCGAGTATGCCGAATCCGGCATTTACGACGTCGTCATCCTCGACGTCATGCTGCCGAAGATGGACGGCTTCGAAGTCGCCAAAGAACTCCGCCGGAAAAACGTCGAGACACCGGTCCTCATGCTTACGGCGCGCGGCGCCATTCCCGACAAGATAGAAGGCCTCGACTCTGGAGCCGACGACTACATGACCAAGCCGTTCAGCCCGGCCGAACTGCTCGCCCATTTGCGCGCGCTCACGCGCCGCCAGGGCCAGGTCATCTTCGAAACGCTCGAGTTCGACGATTTGAAGCTCAACCTGGAAAGCCATGATCTGTCATGCGGCTCGAAGTCGATCAACCTATCTTTCAAGGAGTTCTCGATCATCAACATCCTCATGGCGAACAAGGGCCAGACCGTATCGAAGGACATGCTCATCTCGAAGGTCTGGGGCGTGGAATCGAGCGCGGTCGACAACAACGTCGAAGCCTACATATCGTTTCTGCGCAAGAAGTTGAAGTTCCTCGGGTCCGCCGTCCAGATCGAAACGCTGCGCAAGGTCGGCTACCGACTCGTTGCGGAGGGCTAACTTGTTCAGAAAGCTGCGCGTCAAGTTCATCGCCATCACAATGGTCATGGTCGCCATCGTGATGGCGCTCGCGTTCTCCGTCGTCTGCATCGTGGAGTACCAGCGAAGCTTCTCGGTCGTCCAGACCACGCTGGAAAACGCCATCGGCGAGGCCGAGTTCTCCTACGAGCGCATGAAAGACCGCGGCGTGACGCAGAAGGGGAAGACGACCGGTGGCCAGGAAAGCTCTTCGGGGTCTGCTTCGGAGCAATCATCGGCCAATGGGGAATCGTCGACGAGTTCAACGCAATCCGCCCACTCCACACCGCCCGAACCGGGAAAAGCCTATGCGCTCGAACCCCAGGAGGAGGGATTGGGATACGATTGGCGACCCGATGGGGGCCAGGGACGGAACGGTGGGCAGGATCCCCGTAACGGCCAGTTCCCCGGCACAGGCGGTACCGACCCCGCTGGCGGCCAGGAGCCTGCCGCCGAACCCTCGGGCGACTCGCCCGAGGAGGGGGCTTCTGGAGAACAAAGCGGTTCGGGGGGCAACGCGAAAGGCAATCCGAATGCCGAGCCCTCGAACGATGCGGCTTCGGGCGAATCCTCCCAGGTGAACACCGCCTCCACCGACAGCGCTGCTCCTGCGTCGGACGGCTCGTCGTCTTCCGGCGACAACCCCCTGTCCACCTCGGGCGGCCAAACCGGAGCGGATGCAGCAGCTGGAGAAGGCGGCGCCGCGAACGCGCCGCAAGTCAGCGGCGAAGGCGCCCCTGCCGGCGACGGGCAAGACGCAGGAGAATCGCCTTCCGACTCGGTGACGATCAGCCAAGACGAGATGGGCCAGAGCGCGCCCCCCAACATCGGCAACCGCCCCGGACAACAGCGAAGCACGTCGAGCATCGTGCCCGTGGCCGTCTATCGCATCGATGCCTCCGGCACGCTTCGCGTCATACCCGAGGTCACGACCGCCTCGATATCGTCGGACGTCCTGCAAGAGGCGGCAGACGGCGTCATGCAGGCGCAAGACGGCTTCGGAACCCTGTCGAACGTCGGCCTCCATTACGTCAAGGCCACGAAAGACGGCGAGACGTTCCTGGCTTTCGCCGACACGTCTTACACCGACAGCTGGAAATCGCTCGCGCTCATGCTCGCGGTCGTGGGGCTCGGAACGCTCGTCGTGTTCTTCGTCATCTCCCTATTCTATTCCCAATGGGCATTGCGCCCGGTAAAGGAAGCTTGGGATTCGCAACGCCAGTTCGTCGCCGACGCTTCGCACGACCTGAAGACGCCGCTCACGGTGATTCTGGCTAATGCGGCAATCCTGCTGAAACACCCCGAGCACACGATTGCAAGCGAGAGCCAATGGGTCGAGAGCACGCAAATAGAAGCTGAGAACATGCAGGGCCTTGTGAACGAGATGCTCGAACTTGCGCAGGTGGAAGCGGGGCAAGCGCGCGAACTGGTGCGCGAACCCATCGATTTGAGCGACCTCGTCGACGGGGAAACGCTACTGTTCGATTCGGTCGCGCTCGAGCGCGGCTACGAGTTCGAATGCTCGATTGACGGAGGAGTGCGTATCCTCGGCGAAGAAAAGCAGATAAAGAAAATGGTGTCCACGCTCATCGAAAATGCGTTCAAATACGTCGACGAAGGCGGCACTATCGGAGTCGTGCTGCGCAAGACGGGGAAGAACGCCACGATAGCCATCCACAACACCGGCTCGACGATATCAGAGCAGGACCTGCCCCACATCTTCGACCGCTTCTACCGCACGGACAAAGCGCGCACATCGGGCGAAGGCGGCTTCGGCCTGGGACTCGCCATCGCACGCGGCATCGCGCTCCAGCACGACGGCGACATCACCTGCGCAAGCTCGCAGACCGATGGAACGACCTTTACGATTTCGCTGCCGACGCAGTAACGCCGCCTCGCTTCGCGCGTCGTCGTCACCGACGAACAAGCGCCCAGCGGAATCGCACCGAGCCTCCTTCGGGACGCGCCTTTGCGGGAAAGCGAACGCCATCTGAACCTATGGATGAGTCGAGCCGACCAACCCATGAGTGTAGCCAGATAGCGGCGATGAATTGGGTTGGCGTATAACCGCGATGACGGCACGAAGGCGCGAAAGGACACGACATGGGCATGCACCTCAACCCCGGGAACGGCCTGTTCCAGATGAGCCTGAACTCCGAGATCTACGTCGACAAGAGCGGCCTCATCGCCTACACGAACCACGTGCTCAACACGCAGCAGCGCTTCGTGTGCGTCAGCCGCCCCCGCCGCTTCGGCAAGTCGATGGCCGCCGACATGCTCGCGGCCTACTACGGGCGCGGCGCCGACTCGAGGGGGCAGTTCGCGGGGCTGGCCATCGCCGGCGACCCCTCGTTCGAGGAGCACCTGAACCGCTACGACGTCATACAGCTGAACATGCAGAACTTCCTGGCGGACAGCGACGGGGTCGACGACATGCTCGACTACGTCGCGGAGACGGTGATCAAGGAGCTGACGCGAGCCTACCCCGGCTTCGAGGCGCCGCGGCGCGGCGGCCTCCCGCGCGCGCTCTCCGAAGCCCACGCCGAGACCGGCGTCCCCCTCGTCTTCATCATCGACGAGTGGGACTGCGTCTTCCGCATCCACCGCGACGACAGGGACGGGCAGACGCGCTACCTCGACTGGCTGCGCAACCTGCTGAAGGACCGCGTGTACGTCGCGCTCGCCTACATGACCGGAATCCTGCCCATCAAGAAATACGGGCAGCACAGCGCGCTGAACATGTTCAGCGAGATCTCCATCACCGATGCAGCGCCCCTCGAAGAATCGACCGGGTTCACGCAAGCAGAGGTCGACGAGCTATGCAAGCGCTATTCCGTCCCCGTCGATGAGATGCGCCGCTGGTACGATGGCTACCTGGTGGGTGGGCTTCACGTTTACAATCCCCGTTCCGTCGTGCAGTCGCTCACCCGCAAGTCGTTCGGCAACTACTGGACCCAGACCGAGACCTTCGAGGCCCTGCGCGTCTACATCGACATGAACATGGACGGCCTGCGCGACGCCGTCGTGCGCCTCGTCGCGGGCGAGCCCGTGGCGGTCGACACCACCACGTTCGTCAACGACATGGTCACGTTCGCCGGGCGCGACGACGTGCTCACGCTGCTCGTGCACCTGGGCTACCTCACCTACGACTTCGAGGCGAAGCGCGTGTCGGTGCCCATCCACGAGGTCATGGAGCAGTTCAAGAGCACGCTTCTGCTCGGGGGGTGGGAGGAGGTGGCCGCCTCGATCCGCCGCTCGGACGACCTCGTGGCCGCCACGCTTTCCCGCGACGCCGGCAAGGTCGCCGAGCTCGTCGCCCGGACGCACCAGGAGAG
>JAFUBE010000256.1 GCA_017460365.1 Eggerthellaceae bacterium | reverse complement strand
GACCCCCCTGTGGGGCAGTGGGGTCGCGGATCAGCTCCAGTACCGGTGTCCGTTGGATGACGTGAACGACAATCCCGGACCCACGCCATAGACCGTATCCTGCGTGCCGTCGTCGCGGTCGATGATGACGAAGTCGCTGTTTTTGTCAACCGATAGTTCCCCAAATCACGATGGTCGTTCCCCACTCTCGTGGTGGGGAATTCCCCATCCTCACGACAGGGTGTCCAAGCCCGCCGTCACTTGCTAGCTAGTCGACGAAGTTGTAGTACGCGGCCCTGTCGACGAGGGCCCTGAGCCTGCGGATCACGTCCGGGAAGTCGAGGTCGAACCCGTGCACGTCGGCGTCGAGCTCGGGGCCGCCCGACCCCTCCGGGTAGGTTATCGCCCAGTCGCACACCTCGAAGTCGATGTCCGGGAGTCGTATTCGCACCATCACCTCCTCGTGCGCGTCGAAGAGCGACAGGTACTCCTCGAGGTCGGCGACGGTCATCGCTGGCCACCCCCTCCCGGCCTCATGAGCGCGTGGCGCAGCCGGTAGGACTCGCCCTCGAAGACGACGAGGTGCCCGTGGTGCGCGACGCGGTCAAATGCTAAGTCGTACGTTATGCGAAGTCGCGAGATCCGCTGCACCGCCTAGCTGCGGAGATGACACGCAGAACTTCGCATAACGTTGAGTCACATGATCCCCTTCAGCCACTCAATCAGGCCCGACCTCCTCTACTCGTCGTAGGCGGTCTCCTTGATTACGTTGGCGGCCGCCCGTTCTATCGCCTCGCGTTTGGCCTTCGTGCTGGCCCGGGCATAGACCTCCGTTGTCGTCACCGAGGAGTGGCCCAGGAAGTCCCTGATGTAGACGAGGTTCACGCCGCTTTCGAGGAGGTGCATCGCCTTGGAGTGCCTCAGCATGTGTGGGTGGACCTTCTCGGGTACGAGTTCCGGTCTCTTGCCGTGTGCGGCCGCGGCATGCTTCGAGAGCACCCACGCCACGCCGGCCCGTCCCATCCGGTTGCCCAGTCTGTTGGGGAACAGCAGGCCGTCGGGGCCGACCCCGCTCCTTCCCAGGTAGTCTTCGCAAATCTTCGCCACCTCGTCGCAGATCGGCACGACCCGCGCCTTGCGCCCCTTCCCGACCAGGCGCATGGTGGCCGGCCTCTGCGTGCGCAGGTCCTCGCGACGCGCGTCGCATATCTCGGAAACGCGGGCGCCCACGTCGTAGAGGAGCGACAGCTTGGCAAGGTCCCGCGCGCTCGAGCGCGCCTCGTCGACGATCGCTCCGACGGCCTCCGGGCTCAGGTAGTCGACCGTCCTCGACGGCGACTTGGAGAACTCGACGGACCTGACCGACCGTGCCCACTCGAGATGCGCGGGCTCCGCGAAGCTGACGTAGGACGCGAACGCCCGTATGGCCGAGATGCGCACGTTGACCGTCGCGGCGCCGCAGCCCCGGGAGTCGACGAGCCAAAGGCAGAACGACTCGATCCTGTCCCTTCGCAAGTCGGCAATCTCCACGTCGTCGGGCGACACGCCGCACTCGGAGTCGAGCCACCCGAGCAGCAGCACGAAGCTGTCGCGGTAGCTGGCGGCGGTGTTCTCGCTGAGGCCCCGCCTCCTCGGCACGTAGTCGAGCAGGAAGTCGCCAAGCAGCGCTGCGAACCCCCTCATGAGGGACCGCCCCCGAACACCGCGCGGGACACCGGCGCCTCGGCGTCGACGATCGACTGGTGCGCTGAAGGCAGGAGCCGCAGGTAGTACTCGGTGTCGAATATGTTGGCATGCCCCATGTATGCGGAGAGGAGCGAAAGCGTCACGTACACGTCCCAGCCCCGCGCGGCCATGTTCTCCAGGGCCCGCACGGCAAAGGAGTGGCGCAGGTCGTGGGTGCGTATCGGCGTCCCGTCCGGCCTGAGGACCCCTGCGTCGCGGTACACCATGCGCAGCCGGTTGCCCACGGCGACCTTGTTGCGGTGCGCCGAGGAGGGCCTGCCCGGGAACAGCCACATCTCGGGGCGCGTGTCGGAGGCATGGCCGTCGAGGTAGGCGGCCGTGGCGGAGGCGAGGCTGCGGGATATCGGTATGATGCGCGACCTGTCGTTCTTCGCGTGGGCGACGTACATCGTTTCCGCGGAAAGGTCGAGGTCGCCGACCCTCAGGGAGGACGCCTCGCCCACGCGGATGCCGGTGCACCACAGCAGCTTGAGCACCATCGGGACCCACGGCAGCGTCCCCGACTCGGCCACCTCCAGTATGCGCGCCATCTCGTCCTCGCCCACGATTCTGGGAACGAAGTCGTTTCGCGCCCTCACCAGCCCCGCCGGCGGCACGTACGAATCGTACCCGCACCTCCGAAGCCACAGGCAGAGCTGGCGCAGGGCGACGAACCTCGACTGGCGCGTCCGGCCCGACTCGCCGGCGCGCGCCGCCGCGATCTCGTCGGCCCGCTCCCTGTCGATGATCTCCGGTACGAGGGGAAGCGTGTAGAGGTAGTCGGCGATGTGGTGCAGCGTCCGCCTGGTGCTCGGGGGCACGACGAAGCCGAGGGCCTGCCGGAACGAGACGTATTCGTACAGCAGGTCGGCGTAGGGTCCATGGAACTCCGTCAGGGGCATGTCGGAACCTCCAGTGCGATGCCGCGCAGAGACTCCACGTCTATGGAGAGGTATCGCCTCGTCACGTTCGTCGAGCTGTGTCCCAGCACCGCCGATATGGTCGGGTAGGGAGTGCCGTCGGACAGCATGTTCGTCGCGGCGGAGTGGCGGAGGCTGTGGAGCCCGTGACGCCTGCCGGACACGTCCACCCCGGCCTCCGAGAACGCGCGGGTGACGCTGCGATGGAACGACTCCTGCGTGTCTATGGGGTGATAGGGCGCGAAGGAGGTCACGAAGATGCGGTCGTCCCCGACGTCGGGCCTCTCGTTCTTGAGGTAGTCGGCGAGCGCGAGCCAGACCTCGTCGGGCATCGGCAGCACCTGCGCGACCTTGGTCTTGCTCTGCACGAATGTCAGCGTCTTCGCACGCCAGTCCACGTCGGTGGTGCGGAGCGCCCTTATGTCGCCGGCCCGCATGCCCAAGACGGCCACGAGGAGCATTATCGCCCTCGTCCTCAGCGGGCAGCGTCCGGTCGTCCTGCCCTCGAGCAGGGCGGACACCTCCCCCGCGGTGTACGCGGCTGGGACCGACGAGTGCTTGTGCCCCGGTATCATCGGCATCGACGCGGCGACCGAGGGGTCGCACAGCCCCTTGCCGGCAAGCGTTCGCGCAAAGTCGCGCGCCACGTAGAGCTGCGCCGCCCTCGTCTGTGGCGAGTAGCCGGACATGGTGCGGGAGAAGGCGGTGACGGACATCGGGCTCAGGCCCTCGGGCCTCGATGCCCCGCACGCGGAGAGGAAGTGGCGCACGGCGCTGAGGTAGCTGGCGATGGTTTCCGCCCTGAGCCCACGGCGGGCGAGCTCCGCCTCGTAGAGCCCGTACGCAGGCATCATCCCCGTGGGAACGAGGTACTTTCTCGCCGGCGTGGGCTTTGCAGGCGCCCCGGCCGCCGCGACCTCGATGAGCCGCTCGACGGCACGCTTAACGAACCGCTGCTGCTTGGTCAGCTGCGGCGATGCGAGGCCGGCCTCCTCAAGATATCGGCGCTCGACGCTGCCGTCGTACCCGTCTGGCGCATTCGCGGCGCACCAGCGGCAGAGCCTCCTCCACACGGTTTCGTAGTGGCAGATCGTCGACTTGGAGTAGCCGTTCGCGGTCAGGTGCGAGCGGGCGCCCGTCACAATGTCTTCCAAGACGTACATTGCACAATCCCTCCTATGCTTCGGAAACGGAGACGTCTACGAGCATAGGGCTGCATGCATTATGCGAAGTTCCGCGAGGCGTCCTCGCAGCTAGGCGGTGCAGCGGATCTCGCGACTTCGCATAACGTACGACTTAGCATTTGACTGTATAGTGCACAACGTGATCAGGATACAGATGGGCGACGTGAACATGAGGGAGAGGACGAAGAGGAGGCAGGAGCGGCTGTAGGCCAAGCGGTCACGTTCGTGATATCGGCGCTGACCTGAACGAGACGGCCGGCGCACTCATTCGTGGGTGTGCCGGTCACATTTCGTGCGAATCTGCATTTTGTCACTTCACAGGTAAAATATGGTCTTTTGACCTTGCCGAAGTACTGAATCATTCGATGACAGCAGGCACATCTGGCAACTCCTCTCAGTGGATAATCTCTCTTGTTATAGGTTGTCCTTTTCCTTATCGGGCGTATAGCAGCCTGTTCTGGAGCACAATGCAAAGGCAGCACAGCTATCTGTTTCAGAATATATCAGGCGATCTGTTACCGGGCAGAAAATACCGGTGTTCCAGGCGATCGTTCATGACGTGATTATTCCAAGGCATAACGGCACCTGTTCCAAGGCGTCGGTCATGCGTTCCAAGTGCCGGCACCCATTACGGGCGCCGGCACCTATTCCACTGTGTCGGCACTGCTACAGTCCCCGGTACGTGCCCCACTCCCCATCGTCGAAAGCCTCAGGGTGTCCGATCGGCAGGACGGTCACCTCGTCGTCGTAGACGGTGGCGAAGGTGCCGTAGCCGACGTGCTCATGCACCATGCGCACGGCAAGCTCGAAGAGCTCTCCGTAGGGCGAGGAGTCCACGTCCTCCGGCGGGATCCGCTCCGAGGCGGCGTCGAGTATCAGGTCCTCCAGCTCTTGCGGCACCGGCATCCACAGGTGCTGCGAGCACACCTTGCGGAGCGCCTGCCTAACCCTTCTTCTGTCGCTCGGCATACGCCCTCAGCTCCTCGTCCATGCATCTCTCGCGCATCGAGACCTCTCCCTTGAGCTCGATGACGTAGGCGTTGTTCTTGAGTCGGTCGACGATGGACTCGGCTGCGGGGTAGTCCCCCATGCGGGACGGCCACCCCTCCACGCGGTACTGGGCGCAGACCACGGTCGACTTCCTGGCCCGGGCGCGTGCGTCGACGACGGCGAACAGCTCGTCGACCGCCTCCGGCTTCGTCTCCTTCAGCAGCCAGTCGTCTAATGCGAAGCGCCGTGTTATGCGAAGTGGGAGGCGCCACAGGAGGGCTACCTGCGCCTGCGTTTTGCGGCACTTCGCATAACACGTAGCCGTCAGACGACGCTTGCCAACCAGTCCAAGAGCTCGCTCCTTTCCGACTCCGTATAGGGGCTGCGGGGCACCAGCCTCGACTCTGCCGACTCCAATGCCTTTCGCTTCGCCTTTGTGCTCGCCCTCGCGTAGCGTTCCGTCGTCGTGACGCTCTCGTGCCCCAGGAAGTCCCGAATGTAGACTATGTTCACTCCGTCCTCGAGCATGTGCATCGCCTTCGAGTGCCTAAGCGCGTGGGGATGCGACCTGCTTGGCACCCTGTCTGGGCTCAGCACGTGGGCCGACTCGACCGCGCGCCGGAGGATGTATGCCACCCCGGCCCTTCCGAGTGGGCCGCCACGTGCGTTCACGAAGAGGGGGTCGGCTGGCTGCGCCCCCTTCCTGCACGTCCGGACGTACGCGTCCACGATGGCTCCGACCTGCGGCGAGACGGGCACGACCCTCGTCTTCCGCCCCTTGCCGCGCAGCACGACGGACGAGGGCTTGCCCGTCGCCACGTCGCCCACCCGCAGCGAGCAGAGCTCGCTTGCCCTGGCGGCCGAGTCGTAGAGGAGGGACACCACCGCATGCTGCCTCGGCCCATGCCTCTCGGCCGCAGCGACGACGAGGGAGACCGCCTCCGGGGTGAGGTGGTCGGGTGGGGCCACCGGCGTCCTGGCCGTCGGAATCTCGAGGATGAGGGAGCATGCCTCCAGGTGGGCGGGCTCCTCCAGCTGGGCGAAGCGGGCGAACGACCTGAGGGCGGCCACGCGCGCGTTGCAGGTGGCTGGGGAGCACCCGCGCTCCTCCGACAGCCACTTGGTGAACGCCGCGACCCTGGCGGGGGTGATGTCCTCGATCTCGACTCGTTCCGGCCTGACGCCCTCGACCTCCCAGAGCCAGCGGAGCAGCAGCGAGAACGAGTCGCGATACGACGCCACGGTGTTTCCGCTGAAGCCCCTCCTTCGCGGAAGGTAGTCGAGGAGGAACGTCGAGAGAAGCGACTGGAAGCACCTCATCGCGCCAGGCCCCCGAAGATGAGCGCGGAGGTCCCCGCCTGCGCCTCCACGACCGAGGCCATCGAGTCCTCGGTGAGCCTCAGGTAGCGCTCGGTGCTCTTGATGTCTGCGTGCCCCATGTACTCCGCGAGCTTGGGGAGGGCGACGTAGGGGTCGTCGCCCATCGCGACCATCCTCTCGAGGGAGTGCACGGCGAACGAGTGCCTGAGGTCGTGAGTCCTGATCGGCCTGCCGTCAGTCGTGAGGACGCCGGCCCTCGCGTACACCTTGGCCAGCGACGAGTGGCAGCTTCCGACGCTCCGCGGGCGTCCGGACGGCCCCGGCATCAGGGGCGACGACCCGTCCGCGCCGTCGGCGGCCCTTCTCTCGACCGCGTCGGAGACGTAGCCGTGCAGCGATTCGGACATCGGCAGCAGCCGCGTCCTGTCGCCCTTCGCATGCCTGACGAGCAGCGTGCCGAGTGACAGGTCGACATCCCCGAGCTCGAGCCTGCAGGCCTCGCCGAGCCTGAGCCCGCAGCACCACAGGATTCGCAGCATGAGGCTTCTCCAGGTGGCCCCCATGGAGTCGGAGGCGGAGAGGATGGACGACATCTCGTCGACCGAGACTATCCTGGGGACGAACGTGGAGGCGTCCCGCACCAGCCCCTCCGGCAGCACGTGGGCCTCGTAGCCCAGCGTCCGCAGGTACCTGCCGAACTGTCGGACGATCGCGATCCTCTTGCACTGGGTCGAGACGGACTCGGCCGGCCTGCGCGCCGAGAGGCGCTCGGCGGCGGCACGGCCGAGGACCTCGGGCGTCGGCCCCCACTCGAGCAGGAGCTCGGAGACGTCGCGCAGGACGTACTGGTAGCTGAGCGGGATGGAGTAGCCCAGGGATCGCTTGTACCGGACGTACCCCTCGAACAGGGCATCGTTCGGCGGCGCGAACGCGCACATCTCAGCGGCCATTGGGCACCTCCAGGGACAGGGGGCGCAGTGACTCGACGTCGACCGAGAGGTAGCGCCTCGTGGTGTTGGCGAACGCGTGCCCGAGCACGCCGGATATCACGGGATAGGGCGTGCCGTCGGCGAGCATGCCCGTAGCCGCGGAGTGTCGCAGGGAATGGGTGCCGTGGTGCTTCCCGTCGGTGTCGACGCCGGCCCTCCCGAGCGCCCCGGTGACGACCCAGTGGAAGCAGTCCGTCGTCCCCTCGAAGCATGCGAACGGGGCCCTGGAGTGCAGGAAGACGTGGGGGTCGTCGCTCTCCGGGCGCTCGTTGCGGACGTAGTCCGCTATCGCCGCCGCCACCTCGTCCGTGAGCGGAATCGCGAGGGCGTCGCCCGTCTTCGACTGCAGGATGGTCACGGTGCGAGACGCCATGTCCATGTCCGTGAGCCTCAGCCGCCGGATGTCGCCCACCCTCATCCCGGGGATCGATGCCAGGAGCATGATCGCCCTGTCCCTCTTGGGACACTCGCCTTTGACGGAGGCCAGCGCGGACGCGACCTCGGCGGCGGCGTAGCACGAGGGAAGGGTCGAGCGCTTGTGCCCGGGTATCACGCCCAGCGCGGCAGGCACCGATTGGTCCACTTCGCCCCTTGCGGCGAGGAACCGGAGGAAGGAGCGAAGGGTGTACAGCACCTGTGCTCTGGTCTGCGGGCGGCTGTCCCCGTGCCGCGACTCCATGTGCGCCGCCACGTCCCCGATCCCTATGTCGGAGACGGCCTTCGGGCCGATGCCGGCCAGGAAGAGCCTGACGCTGCACGCCTGCCCGCGAACGGTCGACTCCCTGAGTCCCCTCGCCCGCATCTCCGCCAGCCATGACGCGAGCACCGCCTCGTGCTGCTCGGGCAGCGCGGGCCCCTCCTCGACAGCTTTGACGGGGGCATGCCGGTCTGCTGCACGGCAAGCAGGCACCTTACGTGCCTCAGCCTTCCGACGTCAGCATGGCCGAGGGCTCCCTCCAGGCCTGCGTGGCGCAAGTATTCGGCCTCGACATCCGGCGTGAAGGCCCTGTGTCCCTCTCTTTCGCACCATGACACGACTCTATTCCAGGTCGTGCGGTAGGCTCGGAGCGTGCCCTCCGAGTAGCCCAACTCCCTCAGTCTCGCATCGGCCGCATCGACCAGCTCGGTCACCGTCTTAGGCATCCGTCCTCCCTTTCCCATAGAGGGTGTGTAGATGCCTAGAGCCTACGTGTTATGCGAAGTGCCGCAAAACGCAGGCGCAGGTAGCCCTCCTGTGGCGCCTCCCACTTCGCATAACACGGCGCTTCGCATTAGACGACTTCATGACCACCCCCATCGCCACCCAGAACGCCGTCGACCTCTTCGAGGTCATGGAGGCTCGCGAGGGGCGCCGGGCCACCG
>JAFUBE010000255.1 GCA_017460365.1 Eggerthellaceae bacterium | reverse complement strand
TCGAGCTGCCGGGCGACTTCGCGGACCGCTACCCGCACAACATGTCGGGAGGCCAGCGCCAACGCGTCGCCATCGCGCGCGCCATCGCGCTCGAACCCGAGATCATCATTATGGACGAGGCCACGAGCGCGCTCGACGTAACCACGCAGGCGCAGATCGTGCGCCAGATGATGGAACTGCGCGACGAATACGGCACATCTATCATCATCGTCACGCATAACCTGGGTGTGGCGGCTTACATGTCGGATTACCTGGTTGTCATGAAGATGGGCCAGATGGAAGACGAGGGCACGCGCGAGCATATCCTGTTCGAAACCCAGAACGAGTACACGCAGAAGCTGCTGGCAGCCGTTCCGTCGGTGGGAGGTGAGCGCTATGTTTGATGAAAAGGACCTGGTGCTCGAAGCCAAGCACGTCACGCGCAGGTTCCCCGCAGCTGGCGGCAAGACGCTCACCGCGTGCAACGACATCAGCCTGAACCTGTACCGCGGCAAGACCCTTGGCCTGGTCGGGGAGTCGGGTTGCGGGAAGTCGACGTTCATGCGCTTCATCGTGTCGCTCGACACGCCCACCGAAGGCGAGATCCTGTTCAGGGGCAAGGACATCACCAAGATGAAAGGCGAGGAGCTGCGCCAGGTGCGCCAGCACATCCAGATGGTGTTCCAGGACCCGACGGGATCGATGAATCCCAAGATGAGGATTCGCGACATCATCTGCGAGCCGCTGTTGAACTTCGGGCGCATCAGCGCTTCCGAAAAGGACGCCAAGGCGCGCGAGCTGCTCGAGATGGTCGAGCTGCCGGGCGACTTCGCGGACCGCTACCCGCACAACATGTCGGGAGGCCAGCGCCAACGCGTCGCCATCGCGCGCGCCATCGCGCTCGAGCCCGAGATCATCATCATGGACGAGGCCACGAGCGCGCTCGACGTGTCGGTGCAGAAGACGGTCATCGAGCTTATAACGCGGCTGCAGCGCGAGCACGACATCGCCATCGGCTTCATCGCCCACGACCTGGGCCTCATCCAATCGTTTGCGCACCAAATCGCCGTCATGTACCTGGGCAACATCGTGGAAACGATGCCCGGCGCCGACATCGAAAAGTGCAAGCACCCCTACACCCACGCGCTCATGGGCGCCATCTTCGACACGAAGATGGAACTCACGAAGAAGATCGAGAGCATCGAGGGCGAGCCGCCGAGCCCGCTTGATGTGCCGCCCGGATGCCCGTTCCAGAACAGGTGCGACCACTGCGCGGACATCTGCAAGCAGGAGCATCCGCAGCTCGTCGAGGTTGAGCCCAACCACTCGGTTGCCTGCCACCTGTTCGGGAAGGGAGCCTAGATGAACGTCATGTCACGCAGGGCTTTTCTCGCCTCCGCGGCGACTGCTGCGGCCTTGTGCGCGGCTGGATGCGCGAGCGCACCGATCAAGTCGGCTTTGAGTGCGTCCGCTGCATCGTCTTCGAGCAAGCACGTCATAGGCGTGCCCGTGTACAACGTGT
>JAFUBE010000254.1 GCA_017460365.1 Eggerthellaceae bacterium | reverse complement strand
TTCGCCCGTGGGGCCGCCGCTGCCCAGCGCCCCACGGGCGAATTGTTCGGCGAGCAACAACTCGTGACACACGGGGGCTACATCGGGGCAGGCCCCGCATATCTGGGGTTGATGTTGCTCGGCATGCCGGTGTCGGTTGTCATTGCGCTGGGAATCATGGCGATCGGCCTCGTGGTGATCGGATTCTCCGTGCGTAAGGTCATCGACGTGGTGAACCGCAAACGCGAAGAACGCGCCCAGCGGGAAGAGGAAGAGCTCGGCGTGGCTCCAGCCGGACCGTTCATCCCCGTTGCGGCAGTCTCCAATTCGAGGCCGGGACGCTCGCGAAACGTCGACCGCCATGCGAAGACGCAGATGATCGGCGACGGCGCGTCGCATTCCACAGCCGGGGTTCCCACGCGAAAACTCGTCACAGAGCGTGACCAAAGCCAAGACGTCACGATCCCCGTGGCATCAACGCCTTCTGGAACGCGTATGAAACCAGGTGGAAGCGAAGCTTCGCAAACGCGCCAACTAACGCGTAAGCTTGGAAAACGAGCGTCTTCCGAGCCGGAGACCGACAGCGCCGATACGCAGCTTATCGCCAAAGCCAAACCGAAAAGCGAACCGGAAAATGCGCCCATGGCTGCGTCCCCCGACGACACCTTCCAGCTGCCCGACATGGCGCTCCTAAAGGTGGGGAAGGGCAAGCGCAAGACGAAGGCGTTCGAAAACGAACTCGCCGAAACCGCCGGTCATCTGCAACAGACGATGGAAGATTTCGGCATCATGGCGCAGGTGGTCGATTGGATCGCCGGCCCGACGGTCACGTTGTTCGAAGTCGATTTGCCGCCAGGCGTGCGCGTGAGCCGGCTCACCAATCTCAACGACGATATTGCGCTTGCGCTCGCGGCGCCAGGCGTGCGCATCTTCGCGCCGATTCCCGGCACGCATTACGTCGGGATCGAGGTTCCGAATGCTACGCGTGAAAACGTGCTGCTTGGCGACGTTTTGAAGGAAGTGCATGGCGGTCCGCTCGAAATGGCCATCGGCAAGGACGTCGAGGGCAACGCGATTATCTGCGACCTCGCGAAGATGCCGCATCTGCTTATCGGCGGCACGACCGGATCGGGAAAGTCGGTGGGCATCAACGCCATGATCATGTCGATGCTCATGCGCTCGACCCCTTCGCAGGTCCGGTTCATCATGATCGACCCCAAACGCGTGGAATTCGCCCCCTACGATGGGATTCCCCACCTGTACGTCCCCGTGGTCACCGAACCGAAGGAGGCTGCGAGCGCGCTTTCCTGGGGCGTGGCGGAAATGGAGAGGCGCCTCAAGCTCTTCTCGAAGGTCGGCGTGCGCAACATCGCCACCTTCAACGAGAAAGCCCGCAAGGGTGAACTCGACGGCGTGGAAAGCACCCCGAAGCCCGATGGCGAGTCTGCAGACGGCAAGACCGAAGAGCTTCCCTACATCGTGATCATCATCGACGAGCTTGCCGACCTCATGATGAACGTCGGCAAGGAAGTGGAGTTCTCGATTTCACGAATCGCCCAGCTTGCGCGCGCAGCGGGAATACACCTGATAGTGGCGACTCAGCGTCCGAGCGCGAACGTCGTGACGGGTCTCATCAAGGCGAACATCACGAACCGCATGGCGTTTAACGTCGCTTCCGGTCTCGATAGCAGGGTGATTCTGGACACGGCGGGCGCAGAAAGCCTGATCGGAAACGGCGACCTCCTATTGTCGAAACCCGAATACGCGAAGCCCGTGCGCATCCAAGGCTGCTTCACCTCCGACGACGAGATCGCCGCGGTGGTTGCAGCCGTGAAAGAGCAGGGGGAACCCGATTACCATTCCGAGATCCTCCAAACGAACGTCATTTCGCTCGGCGACTCGATGCCCGATGGCTCCGGCGGTTCGGGCGGCTCCGACGACCCGCTCGTCTGGGAAGCGGCTGACATCGTCGTGTCAAGCGGACTCGGTTCCACATCGAACATACAACGCAAGCTGAAAGTCGGGTATGCGAGGGCCGGTCGTATAATGGACATGCTTGAGGAAAAAGGCGTTGTCGGGCCACCTAACGGGAGCAAGCCGCGCGATGTTCTCGTCGACGCCATGGAACTCGAAGCCCTCAAGGCTTTCGAGGCTGCAGACGAGCAATGATCACGTAAGGAGTTGACGTGGCTCAGCAGATGACATCAGGCAAAGTACTGCACGAGGCGCGGGAACGCAAGGGCTACGATCTCGCTACCGTTGCGCGCAGGTTGCGCATAAGGCCAGATATCTTGCGCGCTATCGAAGCGGGTGATTTTTCGTCGATGCCCCCTCGAGGCTACGCGCGCAATATGGTGAACGCCTATGCGCGCCTGCTCGGGTTGAATCCCACGGAAATCGTGAACATGTACCTCGACGAAGCGTATGCCTATCAGGTCAAGCGGGCTCGGGATGCGGCTCCTGGCAGCGGTTTCGTCATGGAAAGCGATTACAGACGCCCTCGTCTCCGTGCGCGGGGAGTGCGTGACGCGGTAGACGATTCGTACGGCGCGGCAGCATCCGACGCAATCGACGCCTACGGCGCATCTGCTACGGGTGGCCGCACGAAGACGAGGCACCTTTACGACGACCGCACTCCGTATTCGCGCGACGATTACGGAGTTACGAGGGATCGCGTCGAAAGGCCGGGCAGATCCGACAAAGACTTCTTGAGCCACCACTCAGGATACGGCGCTCAGGGATACGATTCCGTTGGCGGGCGGGCTTCGGTGGGCAGGCGCGGGCGAAGCCGGGACATCCACGTAGGCCAGACGCCGATGCAATATTCAGCTCCCCGCTTTCCAGCTGTGTTCCAATCGCGATGGGTGCTGATAGCCGCCATCGCCTTAGTGGTGCTTGCCATCGTCGTGGTTGTTGTGTTCGTTACGGGTCGCCATGCGCAGCCGGCGCAAGACGATGTATCGCAGCTTCCAGTTTCGGGTATTTCCGATACGACGGGAACCGATGAGAGCAAAGAAGCGCAAGCCGCGCAAGTCGAAGTCGCCCCCACGAGCGCCCGCGTCGTGTATACGGTCGAGAAGGGCGATGACTGCTACATTGAGACGTACACCGACGGGGGAGCGGCAGTCGGCGAGATGTTGAGCGGGCCTGCGGAAAACTCGATAGAAGTAACCGGCACATGGACCATAACCACCTGGAGCCCTGATACGGTTAAGGTGACGGTGAACAGCGAAACCGTCGAGCTGAAAGCCAGTTCCGAGTATGGCGGAATGTACGCCTACACCGTAGACTTCCCATCGATCCTGGACGAATGGAAGAAAACCCACAATTCGAAGAGCTCTCAGCGCGAAGCAGCTGTGGCATCGGCGAGCAATGCGGCGAGCAAGGCGAGTTCGTCGAGCGCATCCGAAGAGGAAGAAGAAGCAGCCGCTGAGGCGAGCGCAAACGCAACGCAGTAAAGCACTCGGCATCTTTCGGATTACAATACAGCAGTCAGCACAGCGGGGTGTCCGCGATGTGCCCGAGGGCGCCTCGTATCGGATTGAAAGGTTGGATCATGGCCAAGGAATCGAGCTTCGACGTTGTTTCGACCGTCGATATGCAAGAAGTCGACAATGCGTTTCAGCAATCCAAGAAGGAGCTGGCTCAGCGATACGATCTGAAGGATTCCGGATCGAAAATCGACTTCGACAAGGCTGGAGGCAAGATAACTGTTTCCGCTCCGAGCGATTTCGTGGCGAACCAGGTGATAGACATCGTGGGCTCGAAGCTCGTAAAGCGCGGCGTCGACCTCGGTTCGGTAAAGTGGTCGGGGCCCCAGAGCGCTTCGGGCGGTACGGTGGTACGCATAGGGGATATAGTCGAAGGCATCGACAAGGAAACCTGCTCGAAGATCAACAAAGACATAAAGGCGCAGAAGTTCAAGGTGAAGGTCCAAATCGAGGGCGATCACCTTCGCGTGAGCTCGCCATCGCGCGACACGCTCCAGGACGTTATCGCATTTCTGAAAGAGCAGGATTACGGCCAACCGCTGCAGTACACAAACTACCGTTAGCGATGTGGGATACGCAGATGAAGACCGCATCGTTCATAACGATGGGGTGCGCTAAGAACGAAGTGGACAGCGCGCACATGGCGGATCGGCTTGCGGGCGCAGGGTATGGCGTGATCGACGACCCCGCGCAAGCCGATGTCGTGATCGTGAACACGTGCTCTTTCATACAGGCTGCAACCGAAGAGAGTCTTGAGGCGATTCTCGAAGCCGCTGGGCTTGAAAACGTTTCGGAAGGCGGTGCTCACCTGATAGTAAGCGGGTGCATGCCCGCTCGCTACGAAGGCGATTTGGAGGCCGAGCTTCCCGAGGTAAGCCGGTTTTTACCATGCGCCGACGAGGAGAACATCGTCTCGGTGGTCGACGAATTGCTCGGAATCGAACGTATCGGCGATGCAAGGCGTATCGTCGCTGCGCCTGCGTTCGGCAGTTCGACCTCGGCTTACGTGAAGATTTCGGATGGCTAGA
>JAFUBE010000253.1 GCA_017460365.1 Eggerthellaceae bacterium | reverse complement strand
TCGGGTCTGGCGGCGAGCGGGGCGGTCCGCCGCGGGATGCGCTGAGGCTTACTTGTAGGGGCGGCTTGCGGAGAGGCTGAGGGCTACGGTGGTGGCGTTGTGCAGCAGGCTCGAGGTCTGCGGCGTGATGGCACCGGCGATGCCGAGCGCAAGGAAAGCGGTGTTCAAGCCCATGACGGCGGCGAAGCTGCGGTCGAGGCGCGAGGATAGCTCGCGCGACAAGCGGACGAGCTTCACGATGGAGGGCAAGTCGCCGTCGGACAACGTTATGTCGGCAACTTCCTTGGCAATGGCCGTGCCCTGCCCCATCGCAATGCCGACGTCGGCATGCGCGAGCGCGGGCGCGTCGTTCACGCCGTCGCCCACCATGATGACCTTGCGGCCAGCCGCCTTCAGTTCCCGCACGAACGCGTACTTGTCTTCGGGAAGCTGGTTGGCACGGAATTCAGAGACGCCTGCAGCCTCGGCGATGCGCGCGGCCGTACGCTCGTTGTCGCCGGTGAGCATGACGATGCGCTCGAACCCCAGGTCGCGCAAATCTTGGACCGAGGCGGCCACGTCCTTCTTTAGCGGGTCCTCTACGCCGATCACGCCGGCGAACTTGCCGTCGACGGCCAAATACAGCGGCGAGAGCCCCTCGGTTTCGCGCGCGATGCGCGTCTTCTGGGCGCTCGTGATCTCGATGCATTCGTCTTCGACCACGAAATGCTCCGACCCGATGACGACGCGCTTTCCCTCGAGCGAGGAAGCGATTCCATGGGCGACGAGGTACTCCACATCGCCGTGCAGCTCGCGGTGCTCGAGCCCCTGTTCGGCTGCGGCCTTCACGACAGCGCGGGCGACCGGGTGCGGGAAGTGCTCTTCCAAGCATGCGGCGAACCGCAGCACCTCGCGCTGCGGCCAGCCCTTCGTGCCGAGCACCTTCACGACGCGCGGCGTGGCCTCGGTGAGCGTTCCGGTCTTGTCGAACACGATGGTGTCGGCGTCTTTCACGGCATCGAAATACTTCGACCCTTTAACGGTGAACCCGGCGTGCGCCGATTGGCTCATCGCGGAAAGGATGGCGATCGAGCCGGTGAGTTTCAAGCCGCACGAATAGTCGACCATGAGTGCCGCCGACGTCCTCACGATGGAGCGGGTGGCCACGGCGACGATGCCGGCCAACAGGAAATTGAACGGAACGATGCGCGCTGCGAGCGCCTCGCGGCGAGCCTGCCGCTGCGATTTGTACTGGTCGGCGTTCTTCACGAGGGAGACGATGGAACGCAGGCGCGTCTGCCCTGGCTCCGACTTGCATCGCACCAGGATTTCGCCTTCTTCGACCGACGTGCCCGCGAAGACGTCGTCGCCTACCGTGCGCTCGATCGCGAGCGGCTCGCCTGTCAGCGACGCCTGGTTCACCATGGCCATGCCGCTTTCCACCACGCCATCGACGGCGACGGGCATGCCGGTGCGAATCGCGATGAGGTCGCCCTGTTGGATTTCGGCGACGCTCACCTGCTCTTCGATGTCGCCGTTCACGCGCTGCACGGTGTCGGCCACGTTCAGGAGCGCGTCGACGAGCGCGCTTTCAGACCGCGCTTCGGTGTAGTCCTCGAGCGTTTCGCCGAGGTTGAGCAGGAACATGGTCTCGCCGGCCGTGTTGGCGTCGAGCTGCAAAAGCGACATGGCGATCGCCGATGCGTCGAGCACCGGGACGTCGAGCCGGGCGCGCGACAACGAGCGGGCCGCTGCAAGGCCGAACGGAACGAACGCGACGAGCGCGTAAGCGAGCGCGAGCGGCTTGGGAAGGAACCAGCGCCTCGCGAGGTAGGTGCCCACGAGCCAGGCGATGTCGAGAAGCAGTCGGCGCGTCTGCACGGTCGTAGACGCCACGCACGTGCCACGTGCGGCCTCGACGTCTGCGCGCCCGATTCCCCCGACGAACGCGAGCGCGCGATCGCGGGCGCCTTCACCTGCGGCGTACTCGACGGCGAGCTCCCCTATGCGCGGGTACACGCGCGCTTGCTCGATGTCACTGCACCCTTCGAGCAGGGCCATGAGCGGGGCGACGTCGTCTTCGGGCACAGGCCCTGCCAGCTTGAGGCGCACCCGGCCGGGAATCTCGCTTTTAAGGGCGTATTGCATGGGGGCCTCCCGTCGAATCGAGACGTCGGAATGAACGCGGGCATCGAGCCTGCGGTGCACTGCACAACGAAAGAAGGGCTATTCGCCCTTCGAGTCTTTCGAGGCGATGTAATTGGCTTCGGCCTTCATGTCGTCGTACTCGGCTTTAGCCTGCTCGACGAGGTTTTCGTACTCGGATTTCGCCTTCATGCCCTGCGCCATCGCGTGCACGTACCCCTTGCGCGCCGTCTTGCTCGTGGCAGCCTTCACGCCAACCGTACCGATCAGAAATCCCAAACCGCAGAACAGGGCGTTTTTAGTCCGTCTGTCCATGACCATTCCTTTCGTCACGCGACCTACTGTAATAGTTGCCTATGCCTATGGGTCGACTCTACCGCAATCAGCCGCCCTTAGTCCATGACGATTTTCAAGAATTACAGCGCCCTTTTCACCCGATTCATCGGCGCGCGCGGTCTCGGAAACCATTAAAACGAACCCGCTCCTTTGGTATGATTACGGATAAATCCGAGGGAAGGAACGACTATGAGCAGGCACAAATTCTGGGCGATAGCAACGCTGTTCTGCATGGCGATGGCCATGTACACCGGATACAAGCACAAGTAGTTTCCATATCATCCGATTCGACCGTTTCTCGTCTTTGGGGGCATCTTGAATTTCAACACGGTACAGTTCGAGCGATCGTTCGGCACATCGGCGCAGCTTCCAGAATCGACGCTTCCCGAAATCGCGTTTGCCGGGCGCTCGAACGTCGGCAAGTCGTCGCTTTTGAACACGCTGTTTAACCGTAAGGGGCTCGCAAAGGTATCGCAGACGCCCGGCAAGACCTCCACGATCAACTTCTTCTTGACCGACGAGGCGCGCTTCGTCGACCTGCCGGGCTATGGCTACGCGAAGGTGTCGAAGTCGGAGCGCCTGCGATGGGCCGAGCTCATCGAAGGGTATTTCAACCAGGACCGCAACTTCGCGCTCGTATGCTCGCTCATCGACATCCGCCATCCGGCGAGCGAGCTCGACGAGAACATGGTGCGCTTCTTGCAGGATGCCGAGCTGCCCTACCTCATCGCGCTGACGAAGGGCGACAAGCTTTCGAAGTCGAAATGCCTGCAGCAACGCGCTGCCATCAAGCGCCAGCTCGAAGTCGCCGACGACGTTCCCCTGGTGATCACCTCGTCGCTGAAGAGGTCGGGCATGGACGACCTGCGCACCGAGATTTCGGCGGTACTCGGATAGACCGCTTCCACCGGGTCCCCGCCGCCCCGCTGCCCC
>JAFUBE010000252.1 GCA_017460365.1 Eggerthellaceae bacterium | reverse complement strand
GCGGTCTTTTCATAGGCGAGCATAGGGGAATCGCCGAGTAAGGCTCGATCGGCGGCAACATATTCCAGACAAGTCTGGAAAATCGACGATACAGGGGTGTGTGTTGGATCTTAGCGAGTTCGAGCAATATCGGGAAAGCAACCGCCTCGAAGCCAAGAGGGCCCAGGGCCGCGACGGGAACGGCGAGCTTCCTCGCAGCATGTGGGAGACGCTCTCGGCCTTCGCCAACGAGGCCGGCGGCGGATACTGCTCGGCGTGGCCGAGGTCGGCCCGGAGAAGAAGCTCGAAGCCGTCGGAATGGGCAAGGCGAGCAAGGTGCTCGACGACTTCTGGAGCGCAGCGAACAGCAAGGACAAGCTGAGCGCCCGCTTCCTCACCGACCGCAACGCGCGCAGAGAGGCGATCGACGACAAAGACATCATCGTGATCGAGGTTCCCCGTGCGGACAGGCACATGCGCCCCGTCTACCTGGACAAGGACCTTCTCGGCAAAACCTTCAGGCGCACGCACACGGGCGACCACCAGTGCAGCGAAGAGGAAGTGTTCACGATGATCCGCGAATCCTCGACGCAAAGCGAGGGCGCGGAGATTGCCCCGGACGGCGAGCGTCGGCGAGTTCGACCAGAACACCATCACGCGCTACCGCAGGCGCTTCGACTCGGAGAACGAGAACCACGTGTGGGCCGACATGGACGACGCGGAGTTCCTTGACGTCATCGGTGCCACGGCGGTAGATGCGGACGGCACCGTGAAGCCCACCCGAGCGGGCCTGCTCATGTTTGGCGAGGAACGCTTCATAAGGCGCGAGCTCCCGCACTACTTCCTCGACTACCGCCAGGAGACGGGCGGCAACGATCGCTGGGAAGACCGCGTTACCAGCATGTCGGGCGACTGGACTGGTAACCTGTACGACTTCTACTTCCGCGTCTACAACAAGATGAAGGCGGCGCTGAAGGTTCCCTTCAAGCTGGTGGGCGGCAGTCGGGTGGACGACACGCCGGCGCATGCAGCCCTGCGCGAATCGCTCGCAAACTGCCTGACGAACGCCGACTGGCACGAGCGGCGCGGCGTGGTGTGCGTGTGGCGCAGCGATGCTTTCGCCATCGCGAACCCGGGCTGCTTCCGCATGCCCATCGAGGAGGCCAGGAAGCCGGGCAGCTCGGACCCGCGCAACGAGACGCTGCTCCGCATGTTCTCGATGATCGACGTTGGCGAGCGCGCGGGAAGCGGCATGGACAAGATCTTCAATGGCTGGGCCTGGGCCGGCTACGGGGAGCCCACCTATGCAATGGAGTGCGATCCCGACCGGACAACGCTCACGCTGCCCTTGAAAGCAGGATCTGATGATAATCATCAGATCAAATCATCAGATTCTCCGCAAAGAGAAAAGGATGCACGAACTGGGAAAACCTTGGAGAACAAGCATGCAATCGTGGAGTATCTGACGATAAACGGGCCATCAAAATCATCAGATATAGCAGACGCAATCGGCTTGAAGGTGGCACGCACGAACCAGATTCTACGCGAGATGATAGCGGCTGGAACGATCAAGGCCGAAGGCCAGGCTAGGAACCGCGAATACAGGCTTTCGGAGTAGCTTCGGAGCAGGGTGGAGCAACGGTTTGCGTAGTTTGAATCCCGATAGCGAGCACTTCGAGTAAAAGCGAAGGGAATTGCGGCATGAGCAGCGTTGACGAGAGGATTGCTGGGTGCCGGTGCATGTGCGTGAGTGCTTGAGTTCGCCGGGGTACCGGTTGCCGCTCGAGGCGATGGAAGAGCACATACGCGCCTGGCGTGAGTGGTTGGAGGCGAGCGGGCCTTCTACGATTATCGCGATTCAGATGGATTCGGGAGGGTGTACGAGGTGCATAGGCGCTCGATCCATCCGGCGATGCGGGTTTGCAGGGAGTGGGGCTCGCTCCTTCTGAACGACAAGACGCAGGTGGTGAGCGAGTCGCAGGAGTGTACCGAATGGCTGCAGTCGTTCTTCACGCAGACGGGCTTCTCCCCCTCCGCACAGGCGGCCGTGGTGCGGGCCTTCGTCATGGGTGCCGGGGCCTGGGCGCTGCGGGTGGATGCGGGCGGGAAGGACGTCCGCATCCGGCGATGCGACGCGCGCATGGCGATGCCGCCTTCATGGGACGAGGGCCGGGTGACCGAATGCGCGTTCGTCACGTGGGCTTTCTACCGGGGCAGGCCGCGGATCAGCTGCAGATGCACTTGCTTTGCGGCGATGGGGCGGCGCCTTCCACAGCCTCGTTTTCATCTGCCGCATCTTCGCCGGCTCTCTCTTTCCCCGCTTCGCCTTCGCAAGGCTCATCTTCGCCATCTGGAAGCGGGACCTTGGCTTCACTTTCCATGTCTTCACCTTCAACGTCGAAACCCGAGGCAATAAATGCATCCGCTTCTTCCGGGGCTTTCCCGACGTACAGGATCGTGACGGTGTGCTTTGACGAGGAAGGCCGGAAGGTGGAGCCGGAGGGGATTTGCAGCGAGTACGACACCGGGCGCCCTTTCCCCGCCTTCGCCATCGCGAATCCGGCGGTCGAGAACGCGCGGGCGGACACGAGCCCTTGCGGGCGGTCGATCTTCGCGGACGCCGTCGACGCGATACAGGCGGTGGACGTGGCCTTCGGCGCCATGATCGCGGAGGTGGGCGCAAGCAGGATGCGCGTGCTCCTCTCCGACGTGATGTTCGACCGCGAGCAGGACGGGGAGAAGAAGCGGGTGGCCATACCGTTCGGGAGGCAGGACTGCACCGTGTTCCGCAAGGGTTCGAGCGCCCGGAAAACAGCACGGTGTGCTGTTTTCAGCGAGAACAGGCATGCTTTAGCATGCCCCGGCCCGAAGGGGGTGCGCCGACGACGTGATCCAGGAGTTCGCGCCGGCGCTGCGCGCGAGCTCGCAGGTGGAGGCATTCCGCATCGCCCTGCAGATGCTGGGCGACCTGTGCGGGCTGGGGCTGGCGTACTTCGATTTCGATTCGACCGGATACGCGAGGACGGCTACCGAGGTGAGCGGCGACAATTCGGCATTGGTGCGCAACATCGCCAGGCACGAGCACGTCCCGGAGCAGTCCATCGCCGGCATCGCGCGGGCCCTTCTGCACATCGCGCGTGGCTTCGGCGTCGACCTTCCCCAGGAGGGTGACCTGAAAGTCATGTTCGACGACTCGATCATCGCCGACACGTATCAGGAAAAGAAGCAGGACCTGGCAGAGGTGGGCGTGACCATGACCGTGGCCGAATTCCGGCAAAAATGGTACGGCGAGGCGGCTGACGTGGCTGAGGAACGCGCGGGCAAGCTAGGCTCATAACCGCGCTTTCAGCAGGTGCCAAGACGCGAATCCCCATTCTATAGGTAATTGCTACTGAATCTCCGGTGAAGGCTTCTTTCGCTCTCGGGATAGTCGCATCAGTCCGATTTCGGCCTGCCGGGCGGCGCCTTCGCCTTCTCCATATTCGGCACTGGTAGAATGGGCGGGAATGCAGGAAACGGAGGATAGATGCAGCAGCCTATCGACACCAATGACCCGCAGGTGTTCGCCACCGTAAAAGAGAATCAGTACTTCGACCGGAAGAGCGCGCGCAAGGACGCTGACGAGATCGCCAAGCACATCATCGCCTTCGCCAACTTCGCTGGCGGAAAGCTCGTCATCGGCATAGAGGACGACGGTGAGATAACCGGATTCAAGCGCGACAAGGCGCATGACATCGAGGACTTCAGGCAGGCTGCAATCGTCTGCTGCGAGCCTTCGCCTCGCGTCGAGTACGCTGAGGTTCCCGTCGTCAACTCGAACGGCGAGGACGACCTCATCCTGGTCATCGACATCGAGCCGTCCGCCGAGAGGGTGATAACCCGCCGGAGGGACAAGGCCGTGTTCCTGCGACAGAAGGACAAGAGCGTCATTCTCGACCGAGAGCAGGTGATAGCGCTCGAGTATGACAAGAATCAGCGGCGCTACGAGGACGAGATCGCGGACCGTTCTTCCATTGAGGACGTAGACTCCGAGGTGATGGCGCGCTACAAGGCGGCGCTGGGAACCAGCTCGCCTGACGAGCAGGTGCTCCGCAGCAGGGGTTTCCTCGTCGACGGGCACCTGACCAACGCCGGGGTCCTACTGTTTGCCGAGTATCCACCGAAGTTCTTGCCCTGGGCCCGCGTCCGCGTGCTGCGCTACGATGGCATTGGGCGCGAAACTGGCAGGCGAATGAACATCGTGAAGGATCGCACCTTCGACGGGCCTATCCCCAAGGTGCTCGACGGCGTGAAGGCGATGGTGTCCGAGCAGCTGCGGGAGTTCCAGTCGCTCGGCGACGATGGCTTGTTCCAAGTGGTTCCCGAATATCCCGAGTTCGCCTGGCTCGAAGGTGTGGTTAACGCTGTCACTCATAGGAATTACGGGTACAGCGGCGATTACATCCGGGTGTCGATTTTTGATGACCGCATGGAGATACAGAGCCCGGGCAAGCTGCCGAACCTGGTGACCTTGGAGAACCTCCGGCACACGCGCTGGTCCCGGAACCCCGTCATCGCGCGAACGCTCGTGGAGCTCGGCTGGGTGCGGGAGCTCAACGAGGGCATCGACCGCATCTACGGGGACATGGACGCCTACCTGCTGAACCCTCCGACGTTTTCGGAGCCGAACAATGCATCGGTCATGCTGACGCTTGAGAACAGCATCTCCTCCCGCATGCTGTGGCGAGGCGGCAGCCTTGAGGAAATCGTGGGCGCCGACGTGCTCGACACGCTCAGCGAGTACGAGATTGCCGCCGTGCAGCTCGCCATGGCACATGGCCGCGTCACGACGAAGGGGCTCGCTGACAGGACCGGCAAGGGAAACAAGCTCTGCGCCCGAACCCTGCGAGGGCTTGTCGACAAGCAGATTCTTGTCTGGCACGGGACGTCGCCGAACGACCCCTCGCAGCACTACACGCTCGCAAAATGACGGAGTAAGACGGAGTAAGACGGAGTAAGGCGGAGTAACGGCGGCGATGGGCGTGCCGAGAGGCCGCAGCCGCGCCTCTACGCTGCGCCTACTGCGCCGGTTGATCCCCAAATGACGGAGTAAGACGGAGTAAGACGGAGTAGCGATGCGAACATGACGGCGCCGTCTGTGACGGGTGAAGCCATTCCGATCACTCACCCCTGCCCGCCGCTGGCACCCGAACCGGCTAGGCGCGGGCAGCCCGAGATGACGTAGCACCCATCATGCGCGCCGCCTGGGAGGGCGAGACGGCCGCCGGGCACGGCGCCTTGGTCAGCGT
>JAFUBE010000251.1 GCA_017460365.1 Eggerthellaceae bacterium | reverse complement strand
CTTCGCCCGCGCGCGGATGCGAGCAGCACGAGATGGCCCACAAGCCTCCCGAGTGGTACTTGCCGAGTGCCCGCTTTGCCAGCAGCAACTCAGGTCCGCTTTCGCCCGAGCGCACCAGCACGACCGAAAACGCCCGGTGCAGCAACCCTTCCTCGTGCGCGCGCAATTTCGTGGCCGAGCCGATCTCGCGGTCGAGCCCGTCCACCAATATCAACAAGTCATCGCTGGCCGGATCGCCTGCCATGGCACCGTTCGTGTCGGGAGCCATCAACCTCGCCTCCGATCTTCACCCGACTTCAAAAGTACCTCTATCCTAATACGCCAATAGCGTTTCTCCCATCCCGATGAAAATCTTCCGCCCCCGCCCCGCCTGGCCGCTGTGAAAACGTCGAGAATTGATAGATTTGGGCAACTCTCTCGACGATGCATCATAATGAGGGAATACTTCAGCAACGATACGCTGCCGTCCGGCGCGACGTGGCGAAACGACGGGAGGGTCCATGCCGGAAACGGCACGATCGATATTCAACAGACGCGCTGAGGAAAAGCTCCGCAGCTCCGATGACCTCGACAGATACGTTCGCGTGACCAACCCGAGCGCTTGGGCGGTCATCGCGGCGCTCGGCCTGTTGCTCGCGGGTCTGCTCGCCTGGGGCGTTTTCGGTGCGGTTTCAACAAGCGTAACGGCCACGGGTGCCCGTGTCGACGGGCGCACGATGTGCTTCTTGTCCGCCGAAGACGTGACGAAGGTCGAAGTCGGCGACACGGCGAGCGTGGGCGGCGTGCAGCTCGCGGTCACGGAGGTCGCGCGCGTGCCGCTTTCGCGCGACGAGGCGCGCGGCGTGCTCGGCAACGACTACCTGGTGAGTGCGCTCGTCAAGGGGGACTGGGCGTACCCGGTGTCCTTCGACGACTCCCGCGCATCTGATCTCGAACAAGGCGTGCCGCTTGCGGTGAGCATCACGACCGAGCGCATTTCCCCCATCAAGCTGTTGTTCGGTTAGGAATGCCGCGTGCAGAAGCGAGTGAGAAACGTTCCACAGGTCATGCAGATGGAAGCGCTCGAATGCGGTGCCGCCTGCCTCACCATGATCTTGGCCTACCACGGGCGCTGGGTGCCCCTCGAGCAGGTGCGCGCCGACTGCGGCGTGTCGCGCGACGGGTCGAAGGCCGTCAACATCCTGAAAGCGGCGCGCTCGTACGGCCTCACCGCGAAGGGCAAGTCCTATTCCACCCGTGCGCTTGGGGACAAGGGCGTGTTCCCCTGCATCGCCTTCTGGAATTTCAATCACTTCGTCGTGCTGACGGGGTTTTCCCGCAACGGCCGGTTCGCATACGTCAACGACCCGGCAAGAGGCCAGGTGAAGGTGCCGATCGACGAGTTCGAGGACAGCTTCACCGGCGTCGTGCTCGAATTCCAGCGCGGCGACGCGTTCGAAGAAGGGGGCGTCAAGCCCGACACCGTAAAGTTCGCGCGCAAGCGGCTCGAGGGCCTGGGGGCCGCAGTGGGTTTCGTCATGGCCGCTGCCGCCATCGTGGCGCTCACGGGCGTGCTTTCGACCTCGCTCGCCAGCGTGTTCCTCGACCGCGTGCTCGTCGACGACGATCAAAGCTGGCTCTTCCCGCTAACAGCAACCCTGGTGGGGTTCGCGATCATGTCGGGAATCGCGTCCGTGCTGAGCGCGGTCTACCTCATGCGCATCCAGGGCAAGGTGGCCGTGGTGAGCTCGTCGAAGTTCATCGAACACCTCCTGCACCTGCCGATCGGGTTCTACGCGCAGCGCATGGTGGGCGATTTGCAGCTGCGCCAGCAGGCCAACGAAAGCATAGCCTTCGTGCTCATCGGGCAGCTTGCGCCGGTGGCGGTGAACGCGGTGATGCTCGTGCTGTACCTGGTGGTGATGCTCGACTACAGCGCGCCGCTTGCGCTCGTGGGCGTGGCGACGGTGATCCTGAACGCAGTGGTGGCGCGCGCGGTTTCGCGCAGGCGCGTGAACGCGGCGCGCAGCATGACGCTCGATTCGGGGAAGCTCTACGCCACCACCGTGGGCGGCGTAGAGATGATCGAAACGATCAAGGCCGCCGGTGCCGAACGCGGTTACTTCGAGCGTTGGGCGGGCTTCCAAGCCAACGTGAACGAGGCCGAATCGAGGTTGGCCTACATCAACGAGCGGCTTGGTTCGGTGCCGCTGGCGCTCACCGAGTTCGCGAACATCGCGGTTCTGCTGCTGGGCGTGTGGCTCATCGTGGCCGGCGACTTCACCGCCGGCAGCCTGCTCGCGTTCCAGGGTTTCATTACGGCCTTCATGACGCCGGTCATGCAGATCGTGAACTTGGGCCAAACCGTTCAGGAAATGCAGACGCAGATGGAGCGCGTGGAGGACGTGCTGCGCTACCCCGTGGACGTCGAGGATGATCTGGAAGACGTCGAATGGGAAGGCAGCGAGAAGCTCTCCGGTGCGGTCGACCTTACAGGTGTGACCTTCGGTTACTCGCCTTTGGAGCCCGCGCTCATCGACGATTTCAACTTGCACGTGGAACCCGGCCAATGGGTCGCGCTCGTGGGCAGCTCCGGTTGCGGGAAGTCGACCATCGCCAAGCTCGTGAGCGGGCTGTACAAGCCTTGGGCCGGCGAAGTGCGCTTCGACGGCATGCTCGCAGACGACATCCCGCGCGACATGCTGCGCAGTTCGCTTGCCGTGGTCGACCAGGACATCGTGACCTTCGAAGACACGGTGGGCGCCAACATCAAGCTCTGGGACGAGTCGATCGAGGATTTCGAGGTCATCCTGGCTGCCCGCGACGCTGGCGTTCACAACCTCATCGTCG
>JAFUBE010000250.1 GCA_017460365.1 Eggerthellaceae bacterium | reverse complement strand
GGTAGCGTTATCGATCGTTGACCGCTACGGGTGGCGGGTAAGCTCCGTTCGAGGTGGTTTTCCGTCGAGCCGTAGTCTCTCGTGGAAAACCACTTAACCTCACTTCGCCTGCCCGCCACCCGTAGCTACAAACCCCGCAAGTGCGTTAGCCGAAGATCGCGAGCATGAAGCCTGCGGCCACGGCCGAGCCGATGACGCCGGCCACGTTCGGGCCCATGGCATGCATGAGCAGGAAGTTCGACGGGTTGGCCTTCGCGCCTTCCAGCTGCGACACGCGCGCGGCCATCGGCACGGCGGACACGCCAGCAGACCCGATGAGTGGATTGATCTTCCCGCCGCTCAGCTTGTACATGATCTTGCCGAGCAGCAGGCCGCCGAACGTGGCGAACTCGAACGCGATCAGGCCGAGCACGATGATGAACAGCGTATCCGGCGTGAGGAAGCGGTAGTACACGGCGGTCGCGCCCACCGAGATCGACAGGAAGATCGTCACGATGTTCATGAGCGCGTTCTGCGCGGTGTCGGACAGGCGGTCGGTCAGCCCCGACTCGCGGAACAGATTGCCGAGCATCAGGCAGCCGAGCAGGGGCGCAACGCTCGGGAGCAGCAGCACGACGAAGATCGTCACCACAATCGGGAACATGATCTTCTGGCGCTTCGAAACGGGGCGCAGCTGCTCCATCTTCACCTCGCGCTCCTTCTTCGTCGTCATGAGGCGCATGAGCGGCGGCTGAATGAGCGGGATGAGCGCCATGTACGAGTACGCGGCGATGGCAATGGGCGCCAGGTAGTCAGGCGCGAGCTGCGACGTGAGCCAGATGGCCGTCGGGCCGTCGGCGCCGCCGATGATGCCGATCGAGGCCGCCACGTTCGGTGCGAACCCGAAGATGCAACCCGCCATCATGAACGCGGCGAAGATGCCGAACTGCGCCGCCGCGCCGAGCAGCAGCGACTTGGGGTTGGCCAGAAGCGGCCCGAAGTCGGTCATCGCGCCGACGCCCAGGAAGATGAGCGACGGGTACAAGCCCGATTTCACGCCTATATACAATATGTCGAGCAATCCGCCTTCGTGGAACACTTCGGCTATGCCGATCTGCGTGTTCGGGTCGGTGCTGATGTAGGCGTCCCATAATTCGGGGTGGTACAGGTTCGACCCGGGAAGGTTCGTGAGCAGCATGCCGAACGCGATGCCGATCAGCAGCAGCGGCTCGAACTTCTTCACGAGGCCCAGGTACAGCAGCAAAATGGCGATCAGGATCATGACCACCTGGCGCCAGTCCGACACGATCATGTAAAAGCCGGACGTCGCCCAAAGACTGCTTAAGATATCGACTGCTTTATCCATGTGCGCGCCCCTAAATCACGATGAGCGCGTCGCCGGTGGAAACCATCTGTCCGACGGACGCCACGATTTGCTGGACCGAACCGTCGCACGGGGCGGCCACTTCGTTTTCCATCTTCATGGCCTCGATGATCAGCAGCACGTCGCCTTCCTTCACGGTGTCGCCCTGGCTTACCTTGATGGAGAGCACGTTACCCGGGAGCGGCGCTTCCACCGTGGTGCCCGAAGCGGTGACCGCAGGTGCGGCGGCAGCGGCGGGCGCGG
>JAFUBE010000249.1 GCA_017460365.1 Eggerthellaceae bacterium | reverse complement strand
CGGCCAAGCCGTCGAACATGCCCTGCCCGCCAGCTACCTCGAAGATGAGGTGTGCTCGGGTGAGGGGTATTCGCTGTCGGGCTGTTGGTTCACGCCGCAGCTTCGTCAGAACCCCGACATGTCGGCGTTCCTGGGTATAAAGTTCCGCGGCAAGTGGATATACAGGGTTTCCTGACCGGTGTCGGAAGCGGTGCGATGGGGGGAGGCTGTAGCTTCCCCCCTTTCTCCTTCTGACAGTCATTTCCCCTGTCGAGAGGCGGAACGCGGGCTCTCTTCCAATGAATGGGAGCAACCATCGGGGCGATGCGGGCCCGTCGCGAAGGCGGCGGGCGGCACCTTGACAAACCGATACCGGATCAAGCGAGAGGAGGCGCAAGGCCATGACCACGCACGAGCTGACGCGCGAGCAGATGGTCGCCGTGAAGCGCGACTACATCTGCTTCGTGCGCAACGCGGGCAGGGGCGCGACCTGGAAGGAGCTCCAAAACGCAGACGACGCCGTCGGCGACGAGGAGATACACCGGCACTATGCCGGCGCCCGGTTCAGCCCCGCGGACTTCATCTAGCGCGGCGCCCTCACCCGGGGCGTTAAACGACGGGGGCTTCGCAGGCCCCCGGACCCGGGGGCCTTTTCATGTCAGGCGTACAAGGAGAAAGGAAAAGGCCATGCAGAGGGAAGAGGCGATTGGGAAGATTAGGAAGCTGTTGGCGCTAGCCGACGGCAACGCCAACGAGAACGAGGCCGTGGCGGCGGCGCTGAAGGCTCAAAAGCTCATCGCCGAATTCGACGTGCAGGCAGCTGAGATCTCCGACGGCGTGCCCCAGGGGAATCCCGTCGAGGTGAGAACGGCGGCGTACTCGCGCGCCGACTGGCGGAACTGGCTCGCCTCAGCGGTGGCCGACGGTTTCAGGTGCAAGCGCTACGTGTCCATGACGAGCCTGGGCAAGCGCCGTGTCGAGAAGGAGCAGGTGTTCGTCGGATTCGAGCTGGACGCCCGCGCCGCTTCGATGACGTACGAGAGGCTTGCCGAGGTGGGCGAGAGGCTCGCGCGCGAAGAGTGCTCGCGCCGCCGCAGGCTCCACGGGAGCGCGCGGGGCGTGAGGAACTCGTTCCTGCACGGATACGTCGCCGGAATCCGCTCCGAGCTCGAGAAGCAGTGCCAGGCGCTCCTTCTCGTCACGCCCAAGGCCGTCGCCGACTACTACGCCGGCCTCGACCTGGGCAACGCGAGGTCCCGGAGGCTCTCGCTCGTCCAGGACGCGAGCGACGCCGGGCGCGCCGCAGGCAGGGACGCCGTGCGCGCTGGGCGAATCGGCTCGTCCGACGCGTACCTGCTCCCGACGTGACCAGAAGCCCTCACCCGGGGCTCTAAGCTGTGGGTTTTCAGGCCCCCGGCTCCGGGGGCTTTTTCCGATTGCAACCGAGAAAGAGGAAAGGAAGGGGCATGGGCGAAAAGGGATGGATGAGCGTCGAGGTCAGGTTGGCCGAGCGCAGCAGGCTCGGCGATATCCTGGACCTGCGTTTCGCAGCTGACAGGCTCGCCGCCAGCTCGGAGGCCGGATGGCGGGTCGTGCGGAGCGGCTTCGGAGCAACGCTCGCGTGCGAGACGGAGCACGCCGGTCGGCTCGAGGACGAGGTGCGCTGGCTCGAAGGCGAGCTCGCGCGCCTGGAGCTGCCGCCCGAGGCGTGGGAGGCGCAAGTGCACTACGACAGCTACGAACGTCCGGACGAGGACGGCGCGAAGGTCAACCTCGTCATCGCGAACGGCTCGATCGCCCGCTACGAGGAATCGAGGCTGACGTACTCCGAGAAGGAGCCGCCGTTCGGCTTCCGCGTGGGCCCTTCAAGGTCCATGGCCGTCACGGTCGCGAAGTGCCTGCACAGGGGCCTCGAGGTCCCGGCGGGCCGCGCGGGCGACGATTTCGACGAGGCGTGCCGCCGGGTGAAGGGGATGCTCGACGAGGGTCTCGACCTCTGCGACGAGGGGACGCCCTTCTACATCGAGGTCTCCGAGGACGGCGGCTCGCGCTCGCGCGTCATAGCTGAAGGAGCCGAGTGACATGGCGCCTTTGAGGCGCGACTTCGCGCTGACGCCCGAGGCGGAGGCGGCCTACCGCGAGGCGAGGCGCCACTACGCCGGGTGCGACGCGAGGGCGCGCCTCGGCGAGGGACGATCCGGCGTCGGCGGCGGTGTCGAAGGGAAGCTGCGGCTTCCCTTCTGTTTTGCCGGACAGCCAGTTCGCAGGCTGGGAGGGCGACCGCAAGGCGCGGCATGGCCCGGGAGCGGGACGATCGGCCCGTTGCGGGCCGGTTCCCGAGGCGGGGTCGGCGCACCTTGACAGACGATGCCGGAAACGGCGGACAGGAGGCATGACCATGGGTGAAGGCAGAATGCAGGGGCAGGCGATCGCTGCAAGCGAACGGTGCGTGATCGGTGTAGACGATAGGGGGTACCCGACGGCGCTCGCGGTGGCAGATCGGCCGCCGCGCGAGCTCTACGTAGTTGGGGATCCGGACGTGCTAAGCACCCCGATGGTCGCGATAGTCGGCCCCAGGAAGGCGACGCCCTACGGGCTCGCCTGCGCGCGAAGGTTCGCGGCGCTGGCAGCGCAGGCCGGCTTCTGCG
>JAFUBE010000028.1 GCA_017460365.1 Eggerthellaceae bacterium | reverse complement strand
TGGGCTGGTTACGCCTTCGGTGCCTTCGCCATGCGAAACGGCGGCTTCACCTTCCCAACCTTCACCTTCTCCATTATTCAAGGACAAAGCATGGGCATCGGCATCACGCGGGAAAGCGAGTTCGTATTCACCATCTGAAAGCGCGGCGTCATCGTATGGAAGCTGGGCGGCACCTTCGCAATCCGAATCTTCCGCAACCTACCGGATCGTAACCGTGTGCTTCGATGAGCAAGGCAACATCATCGAGCCCGTGGGCGTGTGCTCGGAATACGATACCGGCTGCACGTTCCCCACCTTCTCAATCGTGAAACCGGCCATCGACAACACGCGGGTGGATATGTCTCCTTATGGCCAAAGCGTGTTTGCCGATGCGGTAGATGCCATCCAGGCCGTTGACCTCACCTTCGACGCGCTCATTAACGAGATCGACGTGAGCAAGATGCGAGTGTTTCTCTCCGACGTGCTTTTCGATAGAGACGAGGAAGGCAATGGCGGTAAGAAGCGGCGCACTCCGATCCCGTTTGGAAAACAGGACTGCACCGTATTCCGCAAAGTCATGAGCAGCGACGATATGGTCCAGGACTTCGCACCCGCCTTGCGCACCAGCTCGCAAGCAGAAGCCTTCCGCATCGCTCTTCAAATGTTGGGTGATCTCTGTGGCTTCGGCATCAGCTACTTCGACTTTGACGACTCACGGGGGTACGTGAAGACGGCGACTGAGGTCAGCAGCGACAACAGCGCCCTCATGCGCAACATCGCGCGGCACGAGCACGCCTTGGAAGTGTCGCTGGCGGGCATATCGCGTGCGGTGATGCAGGTGTCGCGTGGGTTCGGCGTGGACATCCCGGACGAGGGCAAAGTACGCGTGGAGTTCGATGACAGCATCATTCAGGACACCGCCGCGCTCAAGGCCCAGGACATGGCAGAGGTGGGCGTGACGCTCGCGCCGTGGGAGTACCGCGCCCGGTGGTACGGCGAGAGCGAAGCGGTGGCGAGGGAACGCGCCAAGGCCGTCGGCACCGTCGCTGGCGGGTTTGGGGCGTAGCTGCGGGCTTGCCGCCGGCCTGGAAGCGTCGAAGGCTTGCCGGGTGCGCAGCTTCGCTCGCGGACGCACGTGCGGGCTTGTGTGGGCGGTTGTGGCGCTCGCTGTGGGTTCGCGGTGCGTTCGGGTGCTGCCGGGATGCTCGCGGGGCTGTGGCAGGCGCGTATGGCGGGCTGTGAGGGGCTGTCACGGGCTACTTGGGGCCGGTTGCGGCGCGGGGTTGGTTGCCGGGTGCGGTGATGCCGCTGCACG
Organism: Eggerthellaceae bacterium; assembly: GCA_017460365.1. Classification (GTDB taxonomy): domain Bacteria; phylum Actinomycetota; class Coriobacteriia; order Coriobacteriales; family Eggerthellaceae; genus UBA9715. Next base: position 252 of record JAFUBE010000028.1, on the reverse strand, counting down.
CACGCGAAGCGATCCACTTGCCCCGCCCACCAGCCAGCGGTGACGCCGCGCGCGGCTACCCGAGACAACGTAGCAGCCCATGCGCCCCCGCCTGCGGGCTGAGCCGGTGCCAAGGCGGGCGTGACCCCTGGGACGCACGGCGCGAAGCAGATAACGTTGCAATAGGGCACGCTGGGCACCCCTCCCGTGGCTGAACCCGTGCCAGCGGAGCAAGACGCGAAGCGGCTTGCGTAGCCGTGGTGAAGACACGGG
>JAFUBE010000248.1 GCA_017460365.1 Eggerthellaceae bacterium | reverse complement strand
TCGTCTCTGAGATGGGATGAGCCTTGCGCTCGGTGATCTGCACCACGATGGTCTTGTCGTTGACATCGCTGACTACGACGCCCTGACGGACCTTGCGCAGATTGCGTGTTTGTTCTGCCATTGCTTTTCCTTTCCGCCCTAGTTGAGAGCACGAAGCTCACGAGCGCGCATCTCGGTCTGGATGCGGGCGATGTCCTTCTTCACCTGACGCACGCGGGCGGTGTTGTCAAGCTGGCTCGTTGCCATCTGGAAACGCAGGTTGAAGAGCTCTTCACGCGCTTCCTTGAGCTTAGCCTGCAGGTCTTCTGCGGAAAGCTCGCGAATCTCTGCTGGTTTCATTACTGCTGCCCCTCACTTTCGCGGTTCACGATCTTGCACTTGATGGGCAACTTGTTGACAGCCAGGCGCAGGGCCTCCTTGGCGGTCTCTTCGTCGACGCCGGCGATCTCGAACATGATGCGGCCGGGCTTGACGACAGCGACCCAACCTTCCGGGTTGCCCTTGCCCGAGCCCATGCGGGTCTCGGCAGGCTTCTTGGTGATCGGCTTGTCCGGGAAGATGGTAATCCAAACCTTGCCGCCACGCTTCATCTCACGGGTCATGGCGACACGGGCAGCCTCGATCTGGCGGTTGGTGATCCATGCGGCCTCGAGAGCCTGGATACCCCACTCGCCGTTGTTGAGTTTGGTGCCGCCCTTGGCCTTGCCCTTCATGGACCCGCGCTGCACCTTGCGGTGCTTCACACGCTTAGGACTTAGCATTTACCTCGCCCCCCTTTCGTTGCGCTCTCCGCGGTCGCGGCGATCGCGACGCGGACGCCTCTCGCGGGACGTGCCCTCGAGCTGAGGCTGCGGAGCCTTCTGGCCGGGGAGCACTTCGCCGTGGTAGATCCACACCTGGATGCCGATGGAACCCATGGTGGTTGCGGCGGTGGTGAAACCGTAGTCGATCTTGGCGCGCAGGGTGTGACGGGGCACGCGGCCCTCGGCATACCACTCGCGACGGCACATTTCAGCGCCGCCGAGGCGGCCGGAGCACTGGATACGGATGCCTTCGCAGCCGCTCTTGCGAGCGGACTGGACGGCCTTGCGCATCGCGCGGCGGAACGCCACGCGACCCTCGAGCTGCTCGGCAACGCTTTGGGCGACCAGATTCGCGTCGAGCTCGGGGCGCTTGACCTCGATGACCTCGACCGACACGTTACCCATGGCGATCTTCTGCAGCTTCGTGCGCAGGGCGTCGATCTCGGCGCCCTTCTTGCCGATCACGACACCCGGACGGGCGGTCGTGATGATGACCTTGGTCTTGTCGCCGGCACGCTCGATCTCGACGCGCGAGACGGCGGCACGAGCGAGTTCCTTGTCGAGGAACTTGCGGATGGCCAGGTCGTTCTCGAGGTTCGCAGCGTAGTCTTTGTCCGCATACCAGCGGCTGCGCCAATCCTCGGTAACGCCCAGGCGGAATCCGGTGGGGCTTACTTTCTGACCCATAAGGCTTTATGCCTCCTCTCGCGTAGAAACGATAATCGTGATATGGCTGGTGCGCTTGCGGATGCGGCTCGCGGAACCCTTCGCGCGCGGACGGATGCGCTTCATCGTCGGGCCCTCGTCGACGTAGCACGTCTTCACGTACAGCGACTCGGGATCGACGTGGTACAGGTTCTCGGCGTTGGCCACGGCCGAGTTCAGCGTCTTCTCGACGGTCTCGGCGATACCGCGGTTCGTGAACGCGAGACTCTCACGGGCGGCCGGCACGGACTTGCCGCGGACCAGATCTACGACGACGCGCGCCTTGCGGGGCGAAACGCGGACGTAGCGTGTGATTGCTCTAGCTTCCATTATTCACCCCTCCTATTTCTTGTCGCCCGAGTGGCCGCGGAACGTGCGCGTAGGCGCGAACTCGCCTAGCTTGTGGCCGACCATGGACTCGGTGATGTATACGGGCACGTGCTTGCGGCCATCGTGGACGGCGATCGTGTGGCCGACCATCTCCGGGAAGATGGTGGACGCACGAGACCAAGTCTTCACGACTTCCTTCTCGTTCTTTTCGTTCATCGCCACGATACGACCAAGGAGGCGCGGCTCGACGAAAGGCCCTTTCTTCAAACTTCTGCTCACTGTTTTGTCTCCTTACGTTGCCGCTTACTTCTTGCGCCTGCGGATGATCAGGCGGCTCGAAGCCTTCTTCGGATTGCGGGTGCGATGGCCCTTGGTGGGAACGCCCCACGGGGTGACCGGGTGACGACCCGAGGACTTGTTCTTGCCCTCGCCGCCGCCATGCGGGTGGTCGATCGGGTTCATGACGGTGCCGCGGACGGTCGGGCGGATGCCCTTCCAGCGGTTGCGGCCGGCCTTGCCGATCTTGATGTTGGAGTGCTCGGCGTTGCCGACCTCGCCGATCGTGGCGCGGCAGGTGAGCAGCACGCGGCGCATTTCAGACGACGGCATGCGCAGGATGGCGTACTTGCCCTCCTTGCCCATCAGCTGGATGGACGTGCCGGCGCTGCGCGCGATAGCCGCACCCTTGCCGGGCTGCAACTCGACAGCGTGGATGAGCGTGCCGACGGGGATGTTCGCCAGCGGCAATGCGTTGCCCGGCTTGATATCGGCATCGGGGCCGGAGACCACGATGTGGCCGACCTTCAGGCCCTTCGGATGCAGGATGTAGCGCTTCTCTCCATCGACGTAATGCAGAAGCGCGATGCGGGCGGTGCGGTTCGGATCGTACTCGATGCTCGCGACCTTGGCGGGCACGCCGTCCTTGTTGCGCTTGAAGTCGATGATGCGATAGCGACGCTTGTGACCGCCGCCCTGATGGCGCGTTGTGATGCGGCCTTTGTTGTTGCGCCCTGCATGTTTGTGCAGCGGCGCAAGCAGCGACTTCTCCGGCTTGCTCCTGGTGATCTCCTCGAAATCGGAGACCATCATGAAGCGACGTCCGGGGCTAGTCGGCTTGTACTGCTTGACTCCCATTCTCACTTCTTCCTACTCTTGGAACCGCTTGCCCGTAGAGGGAGCACTCGGTTCTCGCTTAGACCCTTGCTCGCACGCCTCGTCGTACCCCAAGGGCCCCTCCACTTCGTGGACCGCGATCGCCAGCTGGCAAATGAGGAGGCATTTGCCCTGACTCCGTAATCCACGCGTCCGGGTGTATCCATACACGTGCAGACGCAAAGTAACATTATAGGCACGACCTGGGAACACTTCAAGAAATGATCGCCGGTTCACAACCTGCCCACATTGCCACGGCACAGCTTTCGCTATGCGCGGTTTCATCGGAAGCCGCGAAGCGGCGTCGCTGTTTTGCCGCCCTCTCGCCTGTAACCGACATGGTATAGTACGGCTAATTCCTAGGAGGTCGCCATGTATAAACGGTCACTCAGATCGACGGGCGCG
>JAFUBE010000247.1 GCA_017460365.1 Eggerthellaceae bacterium | reverse complement strand
TGTCGGGTTGTAGAGCGCTTTGATGTTGCGGCGGAGCAGAGCGGCCTTGAATGCGGCGTCCTCTTCGTCGTCGAGCTTGATGAAGGAGCGCCTCTCGAAAACGCGCAGCGACCTGAACGCCTTCGGGTCGGAAAGCAGCAGGTCATCCATATCGATTCCAGTGGCGAAGAAATGCGGGGAAGGCTTGAACGTTATCACCCACCGCTTCACCTTCTCGCCTCCCTCGGTCGTGACGACCGGGTTTTCAACGATACTGTTCAGATTGATGAAGGCGTATTCCACTTTCGGCTTCAGCGAAGCTCCCTCGTAGGTTTCTGCCGCCACGGTCTCTGCGGTGACGGCGACAATCTCGCCGATACCATAGATGGTCCGCTTCGAGAAGAAGTAGACGCTGTCGCCCGGGCGCATCGTCACGTAATCGCCTAGAGTCGAGGCGACGGTGTCGTTCCATTTCGGATTCATCAGCGTCGAGTAAGATCCGCGCTTGATTGACTCGAACAAAGACGGCTCGTCGCCGAAGGTGAAGAGATAGCCGGCCATGGATTCCCCTTACAGTCTGCTAGCGATTTCCAACCCGATTCGATGCGGGACGCCTACCACAAGTGCGTTACCCATGCAGAACGCACGGTGGCCGTCGCTCATGCCGTCGGCGGTCCAGCCTTTCGGGAAGCCTTGGAGCTGGTCGAGCTCGTCGGGAACGAGGCGGCGGTAGCGGCCGTCGATTTCTACGATATGCTTGAAGCGGGAAGCGCCCGCGCCGCCCTCTCCGGTCAGTATCGTTCGCGATGGGTTCGTAAGCAGGTCGGGGAATGCCATCGAGCCTTCCGAGTAATGGTACTTGAAGCCGGTCTGCTTGTTGACGCGCTCCTCGCTCTTCGAGCCCTTGAGGTAGCGCCACTTCTCCAGCTTGTCCTCCGGCACGTAGAAAGACTCGGGGATATCCGACGGTGGTACGATGACATCGCCCAGGGTCTTCCGTTCACCATCGTAAGCCTCGACGGCGTCGCATGTGACCACATGGAAGTCCTGCATCGCGCCGGCGGTGCCGAACGGCGATTTGCCCTTGCCGCCGATGTTGAACGTGTTCGTGACGACATAAGGATCGCCGGGGATTTCCACGGCGCTGAACGATTCTGGCTCTTCCATTGGCAGCGCCGACGATATGATGCCGTGCTGAATGCGATTCTCGAGATTCCATTGCTCAGGCGTGAGCTCGGCGTAGACGTATACGCGCTTGCGTCTCTGCGGGAAGCCGTACTCGGCGCTGTTCACGACGCGCCACTCGACCGAGTAACCGAGGTCGGACAGGCACGAGAGCATGATGGCAAAGTCGCGGCCGCGTTGGGAAGCGGGACTCTTCAGCAGCCGGTCGACGTTTTCGAGCAACACGTAGCGCGGCTCCTTCAGGTGCAGGAACCGGTAGATGTCCCACCAGAGCACGCCCTTCTTGCCCTCGATGCCGCCGGCCTGCGACAGCGGTTTGGCCACCGAGTAGTCCTGGCAGGGGAAGCCGCCGACCACCATGTCTACATCTGGTATGTCAACCTCTCCCTTCTCGTAGGCGTCGAGCACCTTGTTGATGTCCTCGTTGACGCAGCTGTCCTCGCCGAAGCGCGCCTCGTAGCAGCGCCAGGCGAACTGCTTGGTGTCGTTGCCGGGCGGCTCCCACTGGTTGGCCCAGACCGTCTGAAACGGCCCTGCGGCGGGCATATCGAATTCTGGATGGTCGGGATGGCTGTAGCCCTCTAAGC
>JAFUBE010000246.1 GCA_017460365.1 Eggerthellaceae bacterium | reverse complement strand
TCATTTTTCGGGGGAGACCTGCGGCACAGCAGGCGCCACCCGAAAAATGACAGATCGTGTCTGACGGGAAGTGTCACACCCGCAGCAATGACAACTATCATGATGTTCGCTGTTGCTGTGAGATAAACTGATTCCGTCACAATCCCTACGAAGGGGAGGTTGCAGGTGAGAGAGGTTTCCGCGACGTTGGCCATGGAGGGCATCGAGGACATCCTGGTCATTTTCAAGCGCGAGCTTGCGAAGGACACGGGGATCACCGAGCAGCGCACGACGGACTTCATGCTGCTCATAGAGGAGCTCATGGCCGTCTATCGCGGCGCTTTCGGGGAGAGCTGCCCGATTCGGGCGAAGGTCACCACGACGCGCAAGACGCGCACCTTCACGATGCGCTTTTTCGGCGACGAGCTCGACCCGTTCCGCGACGAACGGGCGCATGAACTGCGCCATCTGCTCGAATACGGCCAAGACGTCCCCCAGTGGTCCTACGAGGACGGTTGGAACGTGGTCGCGGTCACGGTGCCGCGCACGAGCAGCGGCCTGGACGTGCTGAAATTCTGCTACGAGTACGCGAAAGACGACAAGGCTCGGCTGAACATCGGGTTCGTCGTCCAGCTCGTCGGCACGGCCTTCAACATAGGGGCGTCGTTCCTCGTGGCGAGGCTGATCGTGCACTACACCAACAGCGCCATCGAGCAGGCTGTGCTCGCCGCCCTGCTGATTTTCGCCTGCATGATGCTCGAGGAGCTGACGATCTGCATATCGGAATGGCTGTACAACAAGGTGAAGCGCCACGTGCTGAAGCGCATCCAAGACGATTTGGCCAACAACGTGCTGGCCATCCAGACCGTCAGCATGAACTCGCACGGCAACGCCGTCTTCATCCGGCGCATGACCGACGACGCCGAGACCCTGTCGAACGGGCTCACCGATTATTACGACCTGGTCATCCAGATCGCCGGTTACATCGGAACGCTCGTGGCCGTCTGCGCGGAGAGCTTTCCGCTCTTTCTCTACGAGGTCGGCATGCTGGCCGTTCTGTACCTCATACACACGTGGCGCTCGCGCGCGATGATCGATAGCACCAGCAAGGCCAAGGTGGCCTACGAGCGCTATTCGGGCATCCTTTCCGAAGTCGTTCAGGGACACCACGACATTCGGGCGCTGCACTTCGAGAAGCGGATTTCCCGGGAGATCGACAGCCGGGTGCAGGTTTCAAACGACGCGAAGAAGGAGCTGCTCCGCCAGCGCTGGAGGTACCGCCTGGTCTCGTCTTCCGTGCTGAACGTGTCCGATCTGGCGTTCATGCTGCTCGTGGTGGCGTTCCTGGCGGCGGGCATGCTCGAGCCCGCCATGGCGGTCGTCCTGTACAACTACCACACGAGACTCGGGAACAAGGCGGTCTTCACCGTGATGCGCATCTCCGATTTCACGAGTGAGCTTCGGCTCGCGGGCGACCGGATTCGCTCGCTTCTCGTCAGTCGCGAGTTCCCCAAGGAACACTTCGGCGACAAGCACCTCGAGAAAGTGAGCGGCAGGGTGGAGTTCAAGGACGTTTCGTTCTCCTACCCGGATCACGGCAGCCCGCTGAAGTCGGGAAAGCGCGTGCTCGAAGACGTGAGCTTCAGCGTGGAGGCCGGGCAGACGGTCGCGTTCGCCGGCCACAGCGGCTGCGGGAAGAGCACGATATTCAACCTGCTGAACAAGCAGTACACGCCCGATGCGGGCGCGATTCTGCTCGACGGCGAGAACGTGTCGGAGCTCGACAAGGAGAGCGTGCGCGGCTCGATGGCGGTCATCAGCCAGTACCCCTACCTGTTCAACGCCACCATCCGCGAGAACCTGGCGTACGTGAAGCCCGACCTCACCGACGACGAGATGGTGCGCGCGTGCCGCGCCTGCTGCATCCACGACGACATCATGGCCATGAAAGACGGCTACGACACGCTGATAAGCGAGGGGGGACGCGACCTTTCGGGCGGGCAGAGACAGCGGCTCGCTATCGCGCGCGGCCTGTTGTGCGACAGGCCCATCCTTCTCATGGACGAGTCGACTTCCGCGCTCGACAACACGACGCAGCGGAAGGTGATGGAGGCCCTGAGGGGGCTTTCGGGCAACCGCACGGTCCTCATGATCGCCCATCGCTTGTCGACCATCGCCGATGCCGACACCATCTTCTTCATCGATAAGGGCAAGTTGCTCGCTAGCGGTACCCACGGGGAGCTCATGCAAACCTGCGACGAATACCGCGAGCTCTACCAGGCCGAGCAGGTGGAAGCATCGCGCTAGAGCGTGACACTTCCCGTCAGACACGAAGTGTCATTTTTCGAGGGAGGCATGCGGTACCGCGAGCGCCATCCGAAAAATGACACTTCGTGTCTGACGGGAAGCGTCACGCAAATGCGCTCCCGTCGAGCGCAAAGCGCTTCATCCGACGCCATGCTGACTCGTCGGTGCGACCTGGTTCTACCTAATATCGGCTGATTTAGGAATAGAATCCAAGATTAGCCGAATTTTGATAAAGTAGCATAGGAAAACGCATGAGGGAGGAGAGCGCATGTATTACCCGCGTATCATCGAGCCGTCTATCGCAGAAGCCGCCAAATCCTTTCCCTGCGTCGCTTTGTATGGGCCCAGGCAGGTCGGGAAATCCACCGTGCTGCGGCACCTGTTCCCCGACGTGCCGTACGTGACGCTCGACGACGCCGCCGACCGCGCGCTCGCGCAGGAGAACCCCCGCCTGTTCCTCGAGACGTACGGTTGGCCGCTCGCCATCGACGAGGTGCACAAAGCGCCCGAGCTGTTCGAGCAGATGAAAATCGCAATCGACCAGCAGCGCCTCGACTGGCTCGAATCGGGTAACCCCAGGTCGCTGATGTACCTCGTATCGGGATCTAACCAGTTCGAGCTGCGCGAGCACGTGAGCGAAACCCTGGCAGGGCGAATCGCGGAGCTCGACTTGTCGTCCTTTTCTCAGCGCGAGGCAGAGCACCGCAGCGGCAGCCTGTTCGATCCCAGCATCGAGAAGCTGCTGGCGAAGGCCCGCTCTGCGGGATTCACGCCCAAGACGCGCCGCGAGATCTTCGAGAGCATCTTTCGCGGTGGGATGCCCGATGTCGTGACGGGCGTGTCCGAGCGCGACGTGTATTTCAAGTCGTACGTCTCGACCTACATCGAGAAGGACGTGCTCCGCCTCATAGCGGCCGACCGCGAATCCACCTTCGTCTCGTTCATGGAATACGCTGCCCTGCGCACCGCGCAGCAGGTGAATTACGATGACATCGCCAGAAACATAGGGATCGACAACGCCACCTGCAAGCGATGGTTCTCGATTCTCGAGTCCTCCGGCGTAATCGTGCGCCTGCAGCCGTACCTCACGAGTGCGTCCACGCGCATCGTGAAGACTCCGAAGATGTACTTCATGGATACCGGCCTATGCGCTTACCTTTGCAAATGGCCGGACGCGGGGATGCTCGAGCGTTGCGCCATGGCCGGCGCGTTCTACGAAACGTACGTGGTGAGCGAGATGATCAAGTCGTTCCAGAACGCCAACGTCGACCCGAAGCGGCACCTGTACTACTACCGCGACAAAGACAGCAAGGAAGTTGACATCCTCTACGTGAAAGACGGCGCCATATTCCCCATCGAGGTGAAGAAGGGGATCAGCCCAGTCAAGCCCACCAAGAATTTCTCCGTCCTCGCGAAGTACAAGATGCCTGTCATGCCCGGGCTTGTGATCGACAGTGCCGACAAGATTCGGCCCATTAACGAAAACGCCTACACCTGTCCGGTCGGCCTCGTCGGCGCTTGAGGGAACACAACCGAAGGGCATGCTGGTACTTTGCACAGGAATGCCATTGTGCGCGTAGATGTTACCTATGTAATTCGACGTCTCAGCACATATGCAAAATCAGGCCAGGGCTTCAAGCTCCTGGCCTGATGTTTTCTGGTGGTCGAGATAGGATTTGAACCTACGACCTTGTGCCTGTAAGTTAACATCCAGAGAGCAGCGGGATATCCCCGCATGATGCGAATCGATTTACGACCTGCGAATTGGCGCAATCGGGCGTTATCGCATGGCGGCAGAACCTGCTTCCCATCTGGGTATTGGGGTCGCTGGTACGGCGGTTCGTCGTCAGGTTTATCGTGTCCTCGTGGTACACTCCTAGCCAGTTCCCCTCGGACACATAGGCGTAGCCGTTTGCCACGTCCTCAACGAAGAACACGTGCCCCGTCCCGGCGTAGTGCTCGACCATGATGGAGTTCGCCCGCGCCGTCGTCCCCGTCTCGAAGCTGCCAGCAGCTTCGCTCGTCCAGCTGTTCTCGTTGCCCCTGCAGGGCAACGAGACGCCCAGCTTTTCATATGCCCGCCCCCAGGCGTACCAGGTGCACTCACCGCCGTAGCCGTTGGTCGCGTTGCCGCCGTACCCTGCGGCGTAGAACGGGTTGATGTTCGACTGGTAGGCTGCAGATGCGAGGTCTGCACCATAGGTGCCCACTGATTGGGCCGTTAGGCTTGCCTTATGCAGCGAAACCCCACTTGCCGCAAAGGCGGGCAACGGGATTATCCCCAAAGCAAGGGCCAGCGATAACGCGATCGGCAGCAGCTTCGGACTTTTATACATTGGACCTCCCATGAATGACACCCGCATAACGACGAGAAATGTTACTTGATGTTGAACATGATGGTCTTTGACCCCTTGAAGTTGCCCTTGCCCTTCACGGTGATCGTGGCGGTTCCGCGCTTCTTGTTGTCCTTGTACTTCAGCGTGTAGTCTGTGCCCTTCTTGAGCTTGATGCCCTTGTAGGTGAGCTTGGGATTGGGCTTTATCGCCTTGCCTTTCCGGTACTTCTGGGCCCTCACCTTGGCGGCTGTGGCGTTCTTCACGCTGGCCCCGGCGATTGCGAACTTGACCTGCTTGGTGCCGGTGTAGCTCCCCTTGCCGGTCACCGTCATGGTGGCGGTGCCGGCGTTGACGTTGTCCGAGTAGGTCAGCTCGTAGTCGGTGCCGGCATTGAGCGTCTTGCCGTCTACCTTGACCGTGGGCGACTGGGTGAGCGCCTTGCCAGTGTAGATATTGGACTTGACGCCTGCGACGGTGGCGGTTGCGACACTCGTTCTAGTCGGCATCGTAGCCTGTTTGGTGATAGCGAACGTCGCATCCTTCGCGCCGGCGTAGTTGCCCTTCCCGGTGACCGTGACCGTGGCGATCCCCTCGGCGGTGTTGATTTTGTATGACAGCGTGT
>JAFUBE010000027.1 GCA_017460365.1 Eggerthellaceae bacterium | reverse complement strand
GCCAATGTCAAAGCATCTGGCGGAGTCGATGCTGCCGTCATCGGCGGCGGCACAGGCGGCAATGGCGACAGCGTCGCCATCTCCGGCGGCACCGTTATAGCCACCGGCAATGCGGGCGGCGCGGGCATCGGTGGCGGTGACGACGGCGCTGGCACCACCATCACCATCAGCGGCGGTGCCGTAGAAGCCACAGGTGGCGCCAACGGATCTGGCATCGGCAACGGCGAAGGCGGAACCGGCATGGCGACCACCATCACGTTGAAGTACGCCGAAGCCACCAAGGACATCAGCGTGAAGGCCAACTCCTACCGCTACGACGACGGGGACACCACGGTCACGCTGAAGATGGAAAACGCCTTCATGGACAGGGACACGAGAGAGGGCTTCGCGGCCGCGAGCTACACCGGCAACGACCTCGATCGGTTCAAGAACAGGACCCTGGTTCGCGATGTCGCCCACGCGATCACGGTGCCCGAAATACGGTTCGGCGGCAAGGTCGTACCCGACAAATCCCGCGCGGCGGCGCAGGAAACGGTGACGCTCACCGTGATGCCCAATGACGGCTGGCGGCTGAAGGACGGCTCGCTGAAAGCGACTGCGGGGGGAACCGAGATCGCCGTCACCCAGGACGCAAGCGACCGTTCCAAACACTCTTTCACCATGCCCGAGGCGGATGTGACCGTGACGGCCGATTTCGAGCTCTCCTTCAAAGCGGATACCATCCGGATCGATCCGGGATCTGCCAGCCTCGCCGTAGGCGAAACGAAGGCGCTGGCGGTTGCCAGCAACCCCGATTTTGTTGCAGAGTACTCCGAATTCCCCGACACCCTCACCTGGGCGAGCGGCGACGAGGGCGTCGCCACGGTGGACGGCGCCGGCAAGGTGACCGCCGTCGCACCGGGCACGGCGACCGTCACCGCCACCACGACCAACGGGACGCAGAGCCCTGAAGACGACAAGACCGCGACCTGCACGGTGACGGTGACCAAGGCTGTAGTGGCCGCGCCCGCGATCGAGAGCAAGGCATACAACGGACAGGCGCAGGCCGCCGACGTGCCCGCAAGCGACCTCTACACCGTGACGGCAAACGAAGGAGGCACGAACGCCGGAGTATACGACGTAGTGCTCACGCTGAAGGACCCGGTCAAGTACAAGTGGGCGGATAGCGACAAGGAGGTCAAGACGCTGAAGTTCGAGATAACCAAGGCCGAGAACAACGTCGCCGTGAGCCTGAAGAGCTGGGAGAAAGGCAAGGAACCGAACGATTCGGTGGTCAAGGCGGATTACGTTGCCAAGAGCCCATCGTTCGAGTACAAGGCCAAGGGCGCCGCGGACAGCGCATATTCGCCGAACGTCCCCACTGCGGCCGGCGACTACACGGTCCGCGCCACCGTCGATGGGTCGGACAACTACGAGGCCGGCAGCGCGACCGACGACTTCACGATCGGCGAGGGCACCGTCAAGCTCACGCTCGTGGGCTCCGCGATAGACGGCCACGTCGGAAAGCCAAAGCCCAAGGAGCTCTACGAGGAGCTCTACGTCCCGAAGGGGTCGACCGTGGAAGATCTGGCGAACCGGGTTGACGAGGCAGCCTACGACGAGCTCCTCGCGAGCTTCACCGAAGGCGCGTACGCGCCCTACCACGGGGTCATCTACGTCACCTCGAAGCCGCTGGGCGAGTACGGCAGCTTGAGTGCGGTGGAGGAGGAGGACAAGATGCGCGGCGCGACGGCGCTTACCGATCCCGAGGGTACAACGCTCTACGTGCCGCTCTGGAAGGCGATCGACCGCGTCGAGCTCGCAGCCCAGGCGCCGGCATGCGGCACCGACATGGCGACGGACAAGCCGGCTGTAGCCGTCGCGGACGGCTCCCCGGTCGAGGCGTCGGGGGATTCCATGTGGTGGGACGTCGCAAGCGATGAGAGGATCGAGGAAGGCGAGATCGAGGGCGGCAAGTCTTACAGCGTCCGGGTGATCCTCGACGCTAATTTCGGCTATTACTTCGACGAGGGCGACAACGCGCCTGTCATTGCCGTGGCAGGCGCCGACGAGGGAAGCGCGTCGCTCCTGCCGTTCGGGTCGATGGCGCGTGCCGGGTTCAACGTCACCGCCAAACACAGCAGCCCGTCGTACGCGGCCAGCGGCGACACCGTCGCGGTGACATGCGATGACTGCGGACGGGAGGCGAAGCTGACCATCGTCGCCCCGACGCTGGCCACCTACGGCCAGGCCGGCGCCAGCGCCAAGGCGACCCTGTCCGGCCGCAAGGCCTTCAACGCCGCCACCGGCAAGGGCGTCGTCGCGGCGGACGTCAGGTACGTCGGCAGGGGCGGCACCGCCTACAAGGAGAGCGCGGCCGCCCCCAAGAAGGCGGGCAAGTACACTGCGAAGGTCACCCTGACCGGCGTGAAGACCGCCGCGGGCGAGAACCAGAGTGTCACGGCCTCCGTCAACTACAAGATCGCCAAGGCTGCCAACGCGCTCACGGTCAAGACCGCCAAGAAGACCGTGAGTGCCTCCAAGAAGGCGCAGAAGGTCAAGGTCTTCAAGAAGGCGGCCGCGAAGCACGAGGCCCCGGTGACCTTCAAGAAGGCCACGACCGCCAAGGCCAAGAAGCTCAACGGCTACAAGGTGCTCTCCGTGAACAAGAAGACCGGGAAGGTCACCGTGAAGAAGAACACGAGGCCCGGCACCTACAAGCTCATGGTGAAGGTCACGGCCGCGAAGACCGCCATCACGAAGGCGGCCGCGAAGACGGCGACCGTGACGGTGAAGGTGAAGGCCGCCAAGTCGGCGGCGACCCAGTCCGTCGGCCTGCGGGCTGCCTCCGCGCTGTAGCGCCTCCTTGGATGAGCCGCCGGGCGGGGCGGAATCCCGCCCCGCCTACGAAGATGGAGCGCAGGCCACGGCGGCGTGCATCGACTTCACCACGGAGTTGGACGAGGTGTTGGTCCAGTAGGGCTGCGCGACGCAGCCCTGGCGGAAGTAGTTGAGCACCGACCAGGGGTTGCATACCGCCTCGCCGCCGAAGTCGTAGCCGTCGTACCACTCGGCGAGCTCGGCTGCCTTGTCGGAGTGGCCGAGGCGCGCAAGCAGCTCGACGACCTCGGGCCGCGTGAACCCGAACGCCTCGGCGTACTCGTGGTTGAGCGCGGTGTCGACGACGAAGCTGTTCAGGTCCGAGAATATGGACTCCTTGCCCACGCGCTGCACGCCCGTGAGCGCGGCCGGCCGCAGGTCGACCGTGCCCTTCAGCGCCCCCGTGAGCCAGCGCTTCAGGAAGCCCGTGGCCTCGCTGGGCGTAGCCGCATGGCGCGCATGGCGCATCGGGAAAAAATCACGGCCCGCCAGGACGGAACGCGCGGACGTTGCGTACAAGGGGTAAAGGACTCGGCCAAATGAGGACAGAAGTGGACGACAGGCAGTTCGAGCAGATGCTGACAGGGCTCTTGCGGCCCGACTTCTCGGCGGGGACCGAGGCGTTCCGCGACGAGCTGCTCGCGCGCTGCCTCGCGGCGCTGGACGCGGGGCCGGAAGGCGGCGTGGCGGAGCTCGACGACGCCGAGCTCGAGATGCTGGCCGCCGCCGGCGATGCGGTGGGCCCCGGCGGCCCCGATCCGTTCGGGCGGTGCCCCAGCCCGGATGCATGAGGGGCCGGACATCGGCGATAATAGCCTAGAGGGGGCCGGGCATTCGGAAGGGGCCGCACTTGCCGGAGGTTCGCGAGCTTAACATATCCATCGAGCTTTGGAGCATGGCGTTTTGCGCCGTGTGCTTGGTTTGCTGCCTGCTGCTATTGCACGCGGAGGGAAGGCAGCGCGTCCTCATCATCGCGGGGCTGGTGCTCGAGTTCGTCGCGGCGGGTTGCGATGCGGTGGCCGGAATCTTCCGCGGCCAGGAGGGCGAGGCCGCTTGGGCGGCGACGCACGTGGGCAACGCCGCGTCCTTCGTCGCGTGCTTCTTCCTGCTCGCCACGCTGACGAGCTACCTGTGCCTGCGCATCGAGGAGGCCGGCGGGCTGCGCCACCGGCGGTGGGAGGGCGGCGTATGGGCGCTGGCGGCCGTCATGAGCGTGCTGACCCTCGCCGGCGTGCACTTCCACATCGACGGGGCCAACGTGTACCACCGAGGCGCCGGGTATTGGATGATACCCGCCTACGTGGTGGCCGTGAACGGCGTGAACGCCGCGCTGGCCTTGAAGGCGCGCCGCGAGCTCGGCGCGACGGCGCTGGCCTGCATCCTGTTCTACACGCTCGCCCCCGTCGTTGCCGCCGTCATCCAGGCGGTCTTCTACGGCGTCGATATGGTCATCGCGGCGGCCGTGCTCGGGTTCGCGGTCATCTTTCTGGAGATGCAGGCGCACACGTACAGGGCCCTCGTCGACCGCACCGAGGAGCTGGCGCGAACCCGCGAACGGGCGGCGAACGACCGCATCGCGGCGACGGTGTCGCAGATCCAGCCGCACTTCCTGTTCAACGCGCTCGACACGATATACGTGCTGGCCGGCGACGATCCCGGCGCCGCCCGCGAGGCCATCGCGGCGTTCTCGCGCTACCTCAGCGCCAACCTGGAATCGCTCAACAGGACCGCGCCGGTACCGGTGGAAACCGAGATGCGGCACGTGCGGACCTACCTGGAGCTTGAGCGCACGACCGACCCGGCCCGGGTCGCCTACGACCTCGACGTCGGGGCGGCCGGGTTCCGGGTGCCGGCGCTCTCCATCCAGACGCTCGCGGAGAACGCCGTGAAGCACGGCATCGGCGCGAAGACGGAGGGCGGCACGGTGCGCGTGCGGACCCGCGAGCTCGATGACGAGTTCACCGTGGAGGTCTGCGACGACGGCGTCGGCTTCGACCCCGGCGCCGCCCCCGCCGACGAGAGGGCGCACGTCGGCATCGAGAACACGCGGGCCCGGCTGGCCGACATGTGCGGCGGCACGCTGGAAGTGGCCAGCGCGCCGGGCGAGGGCACGCGCGCGGTCATCCACGTGCCCAAGAACGGGGAGGTGAGCGGCTCATGAGAATACTCGCCGTCGACGACAAGGCCATGCCGCGCAGGGCGCTCGTGCAGGCGGTGGAAGAGGCGGCCCCCGAGGCCGAGGTTGTGGCCTGCGCGAATGCCCAGGAGGTCCTGTCGCTCCCGGACGCGGCCGGCTTCGACGTGGCCTTCCTCGACGTCGACATGCCGGGCATGGACGGGATCCGGCTCGCGCGCGAGCTCAAGCGGCTCAACCCTCGGGTGAACGTCGTGTTCGCCACGGCGTTCGGCGAGTACAGGGCCGACGCTTTCGCCTTGCACAGCTCGGGCTACCTGCGCAAGCCCGTCACGGCCGCCGCCGTCGCCGAGGAGCTGGAGAACCTCCGCTTCCCGCCCGGGGTCGCGCCGGGCGGCGGCCTGGTCGTCCAGTGCTTCGGCGACTTCGAGGTGTTCTGCGACGGAGAGCCCTTAAGGTTCGGGCGGGCGAAGAGCAAGGAGCTGCTGGCGTATCTCGTCGACAGGCGCGGGGCGCTGGTGGGCCTGCGCCAGGCCGAGGCGGCGCTTTGGGAGGAGGCCGGCGGCGGCGGGGGCGTGAGCCCGTCGTACGTCCGCGTGCTCGTGAACGACCTGCGCCGGGCGCTCGACGGGTGCGGCCATGGGGACGTGCTCGTGAGGCGGCGGGGGGTGGTCGGCGTGAACGCGGCGCGCCTTGTCTGCGACTACTACCGTTACCTCGAGGACGACCCGCTGGCGGTGAACGCCTGGCACGGCGAGTACATGGAGCAGTACTCCTGGGCCGAGCCGACCAAGGCCGCCCTGATCGGCGGGTTCGCGCTCCAAAGCTGAGCCGGGCCCATCCGCCGCGCAGGTGCGCCCAGGAGGCGGCGGCCGGTGATTCGCTTCTGTAACGGTTCCCTCTCTAGAATAGGTCGAAATGGCAAGTGCAAGCGAATCGGAGGCGGGGCCTACGGCGACATTCAGAAGACAGCCCTCTCCGGAGCGCGAGTTCGAGCGCCTGTACCGGGAAAGCTACGAGCTCGTGTACAACTACGTGCGCTGCCGCATGGGCGACGACGCCGCGGCCGAAGACGTCGTGGCCGAGGCATACCTGAAAGCCGCGCGGTCGTTCGGCAAGTTCGACCCCGCGCGGGCGCGGTTCTCCACCTGGGTCATCTCGATCGCCTCGAACTGCATGCGCGACCACTGGCGGCGCAACCGCCCGACGTCGTGCATCGACGACGTGCCCGAGAACCGCCTAGCCTGCCCCAACGGGACCGGAGAGGTGGCCGACCGCGACCTGGCCGACCGCCTGCTCGGCGTGCTCGACCCCGCGGAGCGCGAGCTCGTCGTGATGAAGTACCGCGAGGGGTACCGCAACGTGGACATCGCCGCCGATCTGGGCATGAACGCCTCCACCGTGGCCACGAAACTTGCCAACGCGCTCGCGAAGATGCGGGAGGCGCGCGGAATCTAGCGAAGAATCTAGCGAAGAGCGTGCGCCAAACCGGCCGAAAGCATCTGCGCAGAAAGGAAACGCACCCCCCAGTTCGACTTACGATTGCAATTGAGCTTTTGGAGCAGTAGCAACTTTCCAAAGTCGATGCAGGTTTAGCGACCGTAACCTGCATCGACTATATGCGCGTCAGCGCATTGCCAAACCACGGCGCGAAGCGCCGAGCACTCGGCCCCGCGCGGGTTCCGCGGGGCCCGGCAAAGCCGATGGCCTTGGGGCCT
>JAFUBE010000026.1 GCA_017460365.1 Eggerthellaceae bacterium | reverse complement strand
GTGTCACACCGCGCACGCGTTGGGGATGAAGGCGCGTTTCCCAGGAAGCGAGATGCGGCCGTTGCCGCTACTTGCTGGAAACCGAGTCGCTGTTCACGGGGAACGTGAAGTATGTGTCCGGGTACGGTTCGTTTACGAGGGTGAAGTGCCACCACTCCGTGTCGAGAGGCTTGAACCCGTGGGCCAGCATGGCGTCGCGCAAGATCATGCGGTTGGCGTACTGCTCGGCGGTGATGTTGGTGTAATCCGGGTGGCTTAGCTCGCCGAAGAAGTCGAACGTGCCGCCCATGTCCAGCTCTTTTTCGGTTTTCATGTCGAACAGCGTGAGGTCGACGGTCGAACCGCGGCTGTGCCCGGAATGCTCGTCGATGTAACCCTGCGAGAAGAGGACGTCCTTTTCAAGGTCGGGGTAGAAATACTGCTTCATGCGGGTGTCGTTCAAGTCCTTGGCCCATTCCGCAAAGTTCGTGACCGCCTGTTGCGGACGGTACGCATCGTAGATCTTCAGGCGGTAGCCCTTCGCAACGAGGTCGTCGCTTACCTCCTTGAGCGCAGCGGCGGATTCCTTGGTGAGCATCGCGAGCGGTTCCTCGTATCCGTCGATCCGGTCGCCTACGAAGTTGTATGTCGAGTAATAGCGGATCTCGAGAATCGCGTCGGGCACCGCTTCGCTCAAAAGCACGAAGTCTGACGAGTCGCTGGAAAGCTTCACGCCATCGGCGCTGACTGTTTCTGAAGCGGTCGAGCTCGAAGAGGAAGCGCTGGCCGCCGAAGACGATGCCGACGACGAAGACGGTGCAGCGTTTTGCCCGCACCCGCTTATGGCGAACAGCAGAGCGAACGCCACCCCAAGTATCCATACCCGATTCTTCTTCATCGCTACCGCCTTCCACTCGTACATGGCCGCCTACGCGTTATGACGACCTGGAAACCACCTTGCATAATTGTATACGTCCGAATCTGAAATATCGTCCACAGCTCTGCCGATACGCACGAGGCATGCGAGGGCGATGCTCGAATAGCGCCTGCGTCGGGCGCGATAAGCAATGATTAAGAGCATGCTTGGAGCTCGGGCAGGAAAGGGCTGCCTCCCCTACAGACAGCCCAGACTCTTGGCTTATTCTCTTGCGCGCGCTGCCGGCATCTTCCCTACCCCAGCGGAATCATCTTGCAAAGGCCGATGCGACCCATGTTGTCGTCGGCTTCGGTCGCGTCGGCGCTTTCTTCGCTCGTCACGTAGCCCTCGGCTTCGAACCACAGGTGGTATTTCTTGCCCTCGATCTGGCGGAACCAGAAGTCGCCGAACTCGTCTGTCGTGGTTTTGAAGACCTCGGCGGTGTCGTCGCCTTCCTCCTGCATGGTAACCGTGGCACCGACGATGACCTCGCGGGCCTCGGGGTCGATCACCTGGCCGGCAACCCAGCGCTTGGGCAGGTTCAGGTAGTACACGTTCGACTTCAGGTCGAGACGTTCCGCTTTCGCCAGCTCGTCGGCGAAGTCGGCCGCATCGCCGAAGCGCAGGCCACCCACGGCGCAAGCGTCGACGCAGCGCGAAACCGTCCAGCCGTCGTCGAGCAAATGCGCGCATGTACGTGGCTTGTATGGCGTCTAGGGCCTCGCGTCTGGACTTCATGTTTACGAATCCCCTTGCCCGGTCCGGGTCGCGTAATGCGCCCATTCGCATATAAAAGTAAGTTACAGATAACATTTATATTGCACGCAGGGCTAGGGGGTTCTATCATGCAAAGTTAGAGTAATCTTACTTATGAAAGGAGCTCAATGGCCCAGAAGAAGCAAGGGGACTTGTCTGTCCTCCTCGGTTATGCCGGCAAGAGAAAAGGCCTGACTTTCTTGGGGCTCGCGCTTTCCGCCGTTGCGATGGCCTTGAGCATGGTGCCCTACATCTGCGTCTGGTTGGTGGTACGCGATCTGGTTGCAGTCGCTCCTGACTGGAGCGCTGCAGGCGCCATCGCGGGTTACGGAAGGGCAGCCTTTGCTTTCGCGGTAGCGGTCATAATCGTGTATTTTGCAGCCCTCCTGTGCACGCACCTGGCTGCATTCCGCACGGCATCGAACATCCGCAAGCAGGGCATGGCCCACCTGATGAAAACGCCGCTCGGCTATTTCGACGCCAACGCAAGCGGTCTGATTCGCAATCGCCTGGATGGAGCCTCCTCCGAAACCGAGACGCTGCTCGCGCACAACCTGGCCGACATCGTGGGCACCATAACGATGTTCGTTGCCATGCTCGTGCTCATGTTCGTATTCGATTGGCGCATGGGCGCCTCCTGCCTGGTGGCCGCCGTCATTTCGGTCGGTGCGATGTTTGCCATGATGGGCGGCAAGAACGCAAAGCTCATGGAGGAATACCAGGCCGCGCAAGACCGCATGAGCAAGGCGGGGACGGAATACGTGCGCGGCATCCCCGTGGTGAAGGTGTTCCAGCAGACGGTCTACTCCTTCAAATCGTTCAAGGAAGCCATCGACGACTACAGCGCGAAAGCGAGGCATTACCAAGGAGACGTCTGCCGGGTACCCCAATCGGTCAACCTCACCTTCACCGAAGGGGCGTTCGTCTTCCTGGTTCCCGTCGCATTGATCCTAGCGCCGGGCGCGCTCGCGTCGGGCGACTTCGCCGGATTCGTGACGAATTTCGCCTTCTACGCGGTGTTTTCCGCCATCATCTCCACGGCGCTGGCGAAGATCATGTTCGCGGCAAGCGGGATGATGCTTGCCGACACGGCGCTCGGCCGCATCCGCCCGGTTATGGAGGCGCCGGTACTTGACGTGGCGGAAAACCCGGAGGAGCCGCAGGGCAATCTCATCGAGTTCAAGGACGTGTGCTTCACTTACGAAGGCGCTACCGAACCCGCGCTGGCCCATGTTTCATTTGCGGTCGAGCCCGGCCAGACCGTGGCCCTGGTGGGCCCCAGCGGTGGCGGTAAAACAACCGCAGCCAGCCTGATTCCGCGCTTTTGGGACGTGACGAGTGGGGCCGTCGAAGTAGGCGGCGTCGATGTACGCAGAATCGACCCGCACGTGCTCATGGACCGCGTTGCCTTCGTGTTCCAGAACAGCCGGTTGTTCAAAACCACGATTCTCGAAAACGTTCGCGCGGCGCGCCCCGATGCCACGCGCGCGGAAGTCGAAGCGGCACTTGCGGCGGCGCAATGCGGCGACATCATCGCCAAGCTGCCTCAGGGCATAGACACCAAAATCGGCGCGGACGGAACCTACCTTTCCGGTGGCGAGCAGCAGCGTATCGCTCTGGCGCGCGCCATCTTGAAGGACGCCCCCATCGTGGTGCTCGACGAAGCGACCGCCTTCGCCGATCCCGAGAACGAGGCGCTCATCCAGAAGGCTTTCGCTGCGCTCACGCAGGACCGCACCGTCGTCATGATCGCGCATCGCTTGTCCACGGTGGTCGGTGCAGACAAGATCATCGTGCTCGACGACGGCGCCGTAGCTGAAGAGGGCACGCACGATGAGCTGGTGGCCGCAAGCGGCCTTTACGCCCGGATGTGGAAGGACTATAGCAAGGCCGTGCTCTGGCGAATCTCGACTGAGGGAGAGGGGGCTTAACATGCTGTTCGACAAGAAGTTCCAGCGGAAATTCGCACTCTCGGATGCGGGCGTATCGAACGTGAAGAAAGGTACGATTTGGACCGTAGTCGTGAACCTGGTGGTCATGGGCGGCATGGGAATCCTCTACCTGCTCATGATGCAGTTCATGGGCGCGCTTACCGATGGAGCGCCCTTGCCGGGCATCCTGCTATTCGGCCTCGGCGTGCTCGGGTTCGTGGCTCTTTCCTTCATCACGCACTACCAGCAGTACCAGACGACGTACGGCCTGGTTTATGACGAGGTGAAGACCATGCGCGTCGGATTAGCCGAGCGCCTGCGCAAACTCCCGCTCGGCTTTTTCGGCAAGCGGGACCTGGCCGATTTGACCGAAACGATAATGGGCGACGTGAACCGCATGGAGCACGTGTGGTCGCATGCGCTGGGTTATCTATATGGCAGCTACATCTCCACGGCCATCATCGCCGTCGTGCTGTTGGCGATGGACTGGCGGCTGGCCATCGCGTGCCTTTGGGGCGTGCCCGTGGCTTTCGCTCTGCTGTTCGGCAGCCGCAGGATGTCCGAGCGCAATTCCGAGAAGACCAAGGCAGCGGCCCTGGTGGTGTCCGACGGTATCCAGGAGGCGCTCGAGAATATCCGCGAGATCCACGCCACGAACCAAGAGCAGCGCTACCTCGATGCGCTCAACGCCAAGATCGACGCCCACGAACGCACGATGATCAAAGGCGAGCTGGCCACGGGCCTGTTTGTGAACGGCGCGAGCGTGATCATGCGCCTGGGCGTTGCCACCACCATCCTGGCCGGGGCAAACCTGATAGCGTCCGGCCAGATCGATTTCATGATGCTGTTCATGTTCCTGCTGGTCATTACCCGCGTCTACGCGCCATTCGACCAGAGCCTGACCATGATTGCAGAGGTGTTCCTCTCGCAGGTTTCGGCAAATCGCCTGATGGAGATCTACGACACGCCGACGGCCGAAGGCGCGATGGCGTTCGAGCCTGCAGGGCACGACATCGTGTTCAAGGACGTGGGCTTTTCTTATGGCGATGAGCGGGTGCTCAAGGGCGTCAGCTTCGTAGCCCGCGAAGGCGAGGTGACTGCGCTGGTCGGCCCGTCGGGTTCGGGCAAGAGTACCTGCGCGCGCTTGGCGGCACGCCTATGGGATGCCACAGAGGGCGTCATCGAGGTGGGCGGCGTGAACATCGCCGAAATCGACCCCGAGGTGCTGCTCGGCGACTACTCGATGGTGTTTCAAGACGTGACGCTGTTCGACGACACGGTAATGGAAAACATCCGCCTGGGCAAACACGGCGCCACCGACGAGGAGGTGCGCGCAGCCGCCGCTGCGGCCAACTGCGACGAATTCGTAGACAGGCTGCCGCAGGGCTACAACACTCCCATCGGCGAGAACGGCGCACGGCTTTCGGGCGGCGAGCGCCAGCGTATCTCGATTGCGCGTGCGCTGCTGAAAGACGCGCCCATCGTGCTCCTCGACGAGGCGACAGCCTCGCTCGACGTTGAAAACGAGACGAAGGTGCAAGGCGCGCTCTCACGCCTGTTAGCAGGCAAAACCGTACTCGTCATCGCGCACCGCATGCGCACCGTCGAAGCTGCTGACAAAATAGTCGTGCTCGATGACGGCCGGGTAGTCGAGGAGGGCGCACCTGCGGATCTGCTCGCCCGCAAGGACGGCGCGTTCGCGCGCATGCACGCGCTGCAGTCCGCAAGCGCCCGGTGGACCCTCTAACCCCGCAAGCATGATCGTGCGGCAAAGCAAACGGCCGAGCGAGCAAACCTTGCCCGGCCGTTTTTCTGCTTGCGAGCAAAAGGACCTCCCATCCTTCGTTTTCGTGCCCCTTGGGGCTCCTGGTAGCTAAGAAAGCTATCAAGGGGATACTCCCCAAAGGAGCGTTTTCTTTCGATGCGAAGTGATGGGCGATTTGCGGTCTGAACTACAAATCTGTTGCGAAGTGGGTTAGAGTGTTCTCCCGACAGCTAGGGGACAGTCCCCTCTTTGCCAACGCTGAGCACAAGATACGATGGGCGCAAAGACGTCCATGCAATCGCCCTAGGAGCTGGACGCATGCAAGCCGAATCGTCACTCAAGACGGGACAGGCAGAGCATTGACCGAATACGCAATAGCTTTCCCCGGTACGCAACGCTGCGCCCATCAGCCCAAATTCGAACGCCTCACGAGTTCGAGGAGAAGCTCCTTTGCCGCATTGCGCTTTCCGGGATTGCCGACGGCGCACACGAACGGGTACAGGCTTTCGTTCGGTATCTGATAGCAATGGTACAGCAGGTTGTTCTGCAATATGGGGTCGAAAGCGTTCGATATCGAAAGGCCTTCCTCGGAGAGGACCTTCATGTAGGCCTCGTCGATCGAGCCGACCTCGACCAAACCGATGCGATCGAGGTTGAACAACTGGCCCATCCACGTTTCGAGGCGGTAGGCCTGCAGCGGCGCGTTCAGATAGAGCGTCTGTCCATCCAGGTCATCGT
The DNA here is from genome assembly GCA_017460365.1 of Eggerthellaceae bacterium. GTDB lineage: Bacteria > Actinomycetota > Coriobacteriia > Coriobacteriales > Eggerthellaceae > UBA9715. Next base: position 755 of record JAFUBE010000026.1, on the reverse strand, counting down.
AGCCGAGCGTGTTTTTCGTCGCCAGCGGATGGTCTGCCGACATGACGATGACTGTGGGAACCTCGACGAGCGGCGTCACGCGCAAACCGGCTTGCTCGAAATGCGGGAAATCCAAGCTGAACGCGACGTCGATGCTCTCGTCGAGCAGACCTTTCACCAGGCCTTCGGTGTCTTTCTTTGCACAGGTCACGTCGAGTGAACGGCAGGTGTCTTTCAGATCGTTTATCACATCCAGGAACATATACTCGGCATAGATCCCGGTCGTAAAGCCGATCGAGAGTTTGCCCGACCTGCCCTGCGCAGCGGCCCGCGTCATTTCACGCGTGTAATCCATCTGGCCGAGCACCCTTTTCATGCCATCGTAGAAAATCTCACCCGCTTCGGTCAGGCGCAACGGGCGTTTGCTGCGCTGGAAGAGCGCACAGCCCAGCTCGTCCTCGAGCATCTTCACCTGACGGCTCAACGTCGGCTGGGAGATATGGGTTCTCTGGGCTGCATGTGTGAAGTTGGCGGCTTCAGCTACCGCTATGAACGATTCAATCTGCTGTAAGAGCATGCGCGATCCCTCCAAGTTGCAACGAGCGGCACTTGGCATCCGTGCCGCAAATGCTGATAAAGCATTCCTGAATTATTATTCATAATGTAAATACTATCATCGAATAATTCTATTTCTTATCGCGCTATTCGCTTTCTACAATTCAATTATCGGAAATATAAGCAAGTAGACCAGCGAGAAGGGAGCAAATATGGAAGAC
>JAFUBE010000245.1 GCA_017460365.1 Eggerthellaceae bacterium | reverse complement strand
TGAACGAGAACAACCTCGCCGTTGACAAGAAGGCGTATTACGAGGCGATTATCGACGCCGTCATCCGCACCGGCCAGGCCGAGGACCTCATCGATGCCATGTGCGTGCTGATAAAGCGCCTCTCCATCGACCACCTGCATCTCGTCGGTGATATTTACGACCGCGGTCCTGCGCCGCATCTCATCATGGAAACGCTCATGCGTTTCCATTCGCTCGATATTCAGTGGGGCAACCATGACATCGTGTGGATGGGCGCTTCGCTCGGGCAGCGTGGCTGCATCGCTCACGTTGTACGCAACTGCGCGCGTTATGGCAACCTTTCCGTGCTCGAGGACGTGTACGGCATCAACATTTTGCCGCTAGCGTCATTCGCTCTTTCCGCTTACGCCGATGACCCGTGCGTGGCGTTCGGGCTGAAGGGCAACCCGCAGCTCTCCGAGGCCGACCTGCAGCTGAACATCAAGATTCAGAAGGCCATGGCCATCATACAGTTCAAGGTCGAAGCCGAGCTCATCGGCGAATACCCGAGTTTCGGGCTGGAGGACCGCAAGCTTTTGCACCAAGTTGACTACGAGCGCGGCACGGTTGTCGTCGACGGCATTGAATACGAACTCACCGACAAGGTGTTTCCCACGGTCGACCCTGCTGATCCGTATGCCCTCACGCCCGAAGAGGAAGAGGTCATGCAACGTCTCGAGCAGGCGTTTACCGGTTCCGAGAAGCTTCAACGCCATATGCGCTTCTTGCTGGAAGTCGGCAGCCTCTACAAGATTTCGAACGGTTGCCTGCTGTTCCATGCGTGCGCGCCCCTGAACGCGGATGGCACGTTGAAGGAAGTTGACGTGTTCGGCGGCAAGTACAAGGGCCGCGAACTGTACGACGTGCTCGAGCGGTACGTACGGGCCGGGTTCTACGGTGCGAATCCCGAAGTCCGCAAGCGTGGCCAGGATCTCATGTGGTGGCTTTGGCTGGGCGAGGGCTCGCCGTTGTTCGCCAAGAGCAAGATGGCGACGTTCGAGTTGTACCTCATCGCCGACAAGGCAGCGCGCAAGGAAGTGAAGAACCCGTTCTACACGCTGCTCGAGGACGAGAGCGTCGTGAACGGCATCTTCGAGGACTTCGGCATGGACCCCGAAACGTCGCGTATCGTGTGCGGCCATGTGCCCGTGAAGGTTAAAGACGGCGAGGATCCCGTGAAGTGCGGAGGCAAGGTGCTCACAATCGACGGCGGGTTCTCTCGTGCCTACCAGCCGACGACCGGCATCGCGGGATTCACGCTCATATCAAACTCGTACGGATTCATCTTGGCGTCGCATGAGCCCTTGGAGTCGGCGCAGGCCGCTGTCGAAAACGAGCTGGACATCCATTCGTCGCAACGCGTCGTCAAGATGGTCGGAAACCGCACGCTCGTGGCAGACACCGATACGGGTGCCGAGCTGAAGCGGCAGATTGCCGACCTCGAAAAACTACTCGAGGCGTAACGTCTCGGCCTTATCTCGGAAGAGAGCCAGTAGGATTTTGAGCGGGAACCGTTAACTCATTCCAATTGTCGCTGACCCTTGATCTGGGCACGTTTGCCGCGCTATCAGCGGTTTTGTGAACCGTGTGAGTAAAATGCAGGCAGGGGAAAGCGACGCTGAATTCCAATGCGTCATCGGGCGTCGCCAAAAGCTAGTCAGGAGGGGCTATGTTCCAAGCGTTATTGGATCCCGTTGCGTCCAACCTCGGCCTGTCCGCCCTTGTGGCGTGCATTCCGTTGCTCGCGTTCTTCATCATGCTCTTGGGCGTGAAAGCCAAGGCGCATATCTCTGCGGTCGTGGCACTTGCTGTTGCGTTGATCGTGGCCATCATAGGATTTAAAATGCCAACCGACCTTGCGCTCGTCTCGGCGACGCAGGGTGCGGCGTTCGGTGCGTTTCCCATCGTGTACATCATCTGCATGGCCGTGTGGTTCTACGAAGTCACGGTCGTGTCGGGCCGTTCCGAGGATTTGCGCAAATTCTTCGATCAGGTTGGTGGCGGTGACATCCGCATTCAGGCCATGATGATCGCGTTTTGCTTCGGCGGCTTGCTCGAGGCGCTCGCAGGGTTCGGCGCGCCTATCGCCGTGACCGCAACGATGATTCTCGCGCTCGGCGTGAAGCCCAAGAAGGCGGCACTCGCGGTCTTGCTGGCCAATACCGCGCCAGTCGCTTACGGTGCCGTGGCCACGCCCATCACGACCGCCGGCGCCATGGTTGCGGGCGGCGATCCCGTCGTCGCGGCCGAGACCGCCAAGCACGTGGCCGCCATCGTCGGCTACCAAGCGCCCATATTCGCCATGTTCGTGCCGTTCCTGCTCGTTATCATCCTCGACGGCAAGCAGGGTGCCAAGGATTGCTTCATTCCAGCGTTTGTCGCGGGCATCTCGTTCGCCATCACGCAGTGGGC
>JAFUBE010000244.1 GCA_017460365.1 Eggerthellaceae bacterium | reverse complement strand
TGACACTTCGTGTCTGACGGGAAGTGTCACGCAACGGCAATCTCCCTATAACGCGTCACTCTCGTTCCGTCTGATGCCGTACTTACAACCCGAAGTCGGGGTCGAGCCAGTCGCGCTGGGCGCTGTCGCGCGGACTCGACATCATGGCGTATCGAGCAGCCCCGAAAATGCCCGCATCGCTTTCGAGGCTTGCCGTGCGAATCTCGGTAGACGCGCACGACTCGAGGCAATACGAGTGGAACGCCTCGCGCAAATCGTCGATGAAGTGCGCTGCGCCTGCTGCAATGCCGCCGCCGAGCAATATGACGTCCGGGTCGGCAACGCATGCCACCTGGGCGAGCGCGAAACCCAGCTTGTCCGCCATGTCGGCGAGCGCCCGTTTCGCGCGAGGGTCGCCAGCCTCGAAGGCCCTGAACACCGCAAGCGCGTCGGTATCGCTTTCGGGATCGAACTCGCTGAACAACGAGGCATCGAGGTAACCCGCTTCCCCGGCTTCGCGGAACGTCTGCACGATGCCACGCGCCGACGCGTACCGCTCGAGGCAACCTTCGCGGCCGCATTTGCACGGCCTGCCATGAGGAACGACGGTCATGTGGCCCACCTCGCCGGCAGCTCCATGCCCGCCGGTGACCACGGCACCGTCCACGATGAGGCCGGCGCCCAAACCCGAGCCCAAGGTCACCAACAGAGCCGAATGGGCGTTTCCGCCTGCGCCCATCCACATCTCGCCGAGCGCAGCCGCATTGGCATCGTTGATCGTGGAGATCTCCGGCTTCGAAAGCGCTTGCGAGAGGCACTTCTGGAGCATGGGCCAATCGGCGCGCACGTTGGGTACGAAGAAGCTCCCCTGCGCCAAGATTCCGGGGACCGCAAGCCCGACGCCGCCGAGCTCCGACGAATACACGCCCATCCCGTGAACGAACTCGCTCACCTGACTGGCAAACGCGCGGCATGCTACTTTGTCGAGCAAATCAACCGTCGGCCAGCTCGTCTTTCCCGATAGCTGGCCGTACGTGTCGACAAGGCCGGCCTTCACCGCATTGCCACCGTAATCGATGCCGAGATACAGCTTCCTGTCTTCCATGGGCACGCCTCCTGCAACGATGTCGTATGCAACTCCATGGTGCCACATTTAGCGCCCGAGCGATGCAAGGGGCCGTTATTTTATCGACCAGCGGCCAAGGCGCAGGTCCCGGCAAACAACGCGAAACCTATTTTTCGGGAAGCCCTTGCTGGGGAAGCTTTTTGCGCACGGCATACACGACGAGAACGACGCCGGCCACGATGAGCGGCGCCGACAACACCTGCCCCATCGTGAGCCAGTTTCCCCATAAGTATCCGAGCTGCGCATCGGGCTGACGGACGAATTCGATGAGGAAGCGGAAGATGCCGTAAAGCGTAAGAAAAACGCCGATGAAGGTGCCCCTTGGGCGAGCGGGAAGCTTACGCGAGAGCGCGAACAGGATGACAAACAGCAGCACACCCTCCAACAGCGCCTCGTAAAGCTGCGAGGGATGACGCGGCATCGTGCCGGCTGCTCCACCGAACACGACGCCCCAAGGCAGATCGGTGAAATCGCCCCATAGCTCGCCATTGATGAAATTGGCGCAACGACCTAAAAACAGGCCTATCGGGGCCACGATAGCCCCCATGTCGGCAAGCGTGAGGTAGGGAATGCCCGTGAGCTTGGCCGCGACGATGCCCGCGAGCAACGCTCCGACAAGCCCCCCATGGAAGCTCATGCCGCCCTGATTGAACGCGAGGATGTCGACGGGATGCTCGAAGTAATAACCGTTCCCGTAAAACAGGCAGTAGCCGAGCCGGGCACCCGCTATGATGCCCACGATCACGCAGCAGATGATAGTAAGCAATGCGTCTGAATCGAAGCGCAATTTCCACCGCTTCGCGAGCCGCCACATGAGAAGCGCGGCGAACGCGAAGCCGAGCACGTACGCGATACCGTACCATCGGACCGAAAGCGGCCCGATGGTAAACGCCACTGGATCGAGGTTTTGGTACAGGTCGTTGAGCATATCAGCCGATCTGTCCCATTCCCGCCCCGACCTCGATGGCCGCATAGCGCACTTCGTCGTGCAGCTCGTCGGGGATGGAACGCACCGTGGACACGCGAGCACCGCAATTCGAGCACGACAACGTGAACAGCGCGTAATCGGCTGTGATCACGATCATCGAGTCGTAATCGGCAAGCCTGAAGCCAGCGCCGCCGCAACTCGGGCACTCGAGTACAGGTGCGTCCATAGCGTGCTAGACCAGCTCTTCCTCAGCTGGAACCACGGCGGTCACGCCGGGCACGCGCTCTTTCAGAATGCGCTCGATGCCATTGGCAAGCGTGAGCGCCGAAAGCGGGCAGCCCTTGCAGGCGCCGGTAAGCTCGACAACCACCTTTCCTTCGTCGGTGATGTCGATGAGCGTGACATCGCCGCCGTCGGCGATGAGGCTCGGACGAATCATGTCGAGCACTGCGGAAACTTCTTCTTTGTCTACCATCTTGACTCCTATCATATGTCTACTGGTCAAGTGAAATTCTAACACGTGACAAAGCGCTTTCCGCCTTCGTGCGCAGCGCGTTACCGGGTAACTTC
>JAFUBE010000243.1 GCA_017460365.1 Eggerthellaceae bacterium | reverse complement strand
GCACGAATCGCATCTTCGCCCAAACGCCGTACTCGCCGATTTGCGTGACGAGCATCCACGGGTCCTTCTCGAGCGGCGCCACTTTCTCGACGGCGTTCTTGGCCAGCAGCTCCATTTCGCGAATCATCTCGTCGACGTTGCGGCCGTCGTTGTTGAGCACGACCACGGACGACACGAGAAACTCTGGTTGTATCTTTTGCACCTCGGTCGAACTGATCACGGCGTTCGGGATGAGGTGAACCACGTGCTCGTAGTCGACTACGGTCGTCTGGCGCCACGACACGTCTTGCACAATGCCCTCGGTGCCGCCGACGGCGATATGGTCGCCCGGACGAACGATGCCCATGACCGTAACCTGCAAGCCGCCGATGAAATTCTTAATCGTGTCTTGAAGGCCGAGCGAAAGCGCGATGCCGCCGACGCCGAGGGCGGCTATCAAGGCGTTGACATCGACCCCGAAGCAGGTCGACAGCATGAGGGACAGACCCGCAAGCCAAACGACGATGCGCGCGATGTTCACCAAGATCGAACTTGCCGGCAGCGGGACGTCGTCTTTGCTCGAGATTTTCCTGATGAGGCGCGTGACCAGATGCGACACGACCGCCGTGACCAGCACGATGACAACCGCCACGATGACGGCCTGAAGCATCCCGCCGTCGATAAACCGCTCGACCCAGTCGACCGAATCTCCCATTTGCTCCATCAGCAGCCTCCGCTATTGAACCGTTCCGTACACGAGCCCCCATGCGTGACCGCCGATCGACGAATTCAGCTGGTCGCACAGGCGTTGCCGGGTGAACGTTCCCGGCGGCAGCAGGTTCACGATTTCCACGAGGTCGTCGGGCAGGTTGTTCGTTTCGGCCGCAATGACGACGTCGAGGCGGCGCACGGCGAAATCGCGCGGCTTGCCCTCGTACAGCTCGTCGACGATCGTCTGCAGCGCGCCGAAATTCGGGCTCGGTTCTACCGACATGATGCCCCCTATCGCGCGCGAACATCGACGCCCATCACCGTTGCGGCAAGCGCTCCGGTATAGGCGGGTGTCGCCTCGCCGGTTGCGCGCAGGAATTGCACGCCGGCGCCGTACAGCTTCACCGCCGCGTTCGCCATGGTGTCGGGCGTGTAGTCGTCGATGTCGGCAAGTGGCGTGAGGTTTTTGGCGGCACTTTTGCCAGAACTCGGCGAAACGCGAAGCTGTGTCAAAACCGGGCGATCCGTGCGCTCGACGGCGATGTGCGCATACTCGAGCGCCTTGGCGAGCGGCTCGGCGGTCTCGAACCCGATTACCGACGCGCCCAAGTCGACCATGGCATCGACCACATCGGGCCAATCGGCCGCGTCGAGATTTCTCGTCGTGGGCGCCGGGACGGGAAGCCCGACGTCGTCGATAGCCGAGTAGCCCGCAAACGGAAGGCCGGCCATGACCTCTTCAGCAGATTCGCGCGGCGCGGCCGGCTTCGGCTCGAGCGTTTGCCGAGGCACCTCCCCAATCGAGACTGACGCGAAAACCGGCTTGTCGCTCACCTGTGCAACGCCCATAAGCGCGCATTTCAACGACGGAACCGACGTGAACCCGTTCAAGAAGAACGCGTCGAACAACTCGCCTTCGAACGCACGCGCCGCATTGGCGTACTGCGCGCGGTTCTCGTTGAGCGACGCTTTGGAAGACGCGTCGAGCGGTAACCCCGACGGACCGATTTCCACGAGCAGGTGCTGGGGCTTCACCTCGTTGGCGAGCGCGACCGCCGCATGCGCCAAACGGGCAGGGTCCGCATCCATGCGCAGATGGGCCAGGCGCGCTTGCGTGATGTCTTCGGTTGTAGCGACCACGCATTGGGCGCCCGCCATGACTTCGAGACGCAGCGCGTCGCGGATGGAATCGGGCTCCATGAGGTTGAGGTACTGCCGATCGCGCGCCGCATCGATGCCCTGCTTGGCGAGCATCGCATCGACGGGGGCGGACAAGACGAGCATATCGTGGTGGAACCGCAGTTGGATATCGGGCATGGCATATCCTTTCGGACGTTAAGTTACCCCATGATACCATTCGCCATGCGTATTTATACGAACATTTGTTTCACGTGAAACATCTAGAAAGTTACGGTAACGTTACACGTTCACGAGTTGAACACAGGCCCTTCGCAAATTGTGCGAATCCCCAACATACGGGCTTCAAAACGATTTTTTATACTATAGGTGCAAACGGAAGGCTCCCCTCCTTCCAGTGCGACTGCTTAATGCAGTAGCGGTGCCAAGACACCGCATCATCCCCTCCTTAGACGAGGCCCGCTCATCCCGGCGGGCCTCGTCGCATTTCCGGGAACCAAAGGGCGCTGGGTGTGACACTTCCCGTCAGACACGATCTGTCATTTTTCGGGTGGCGCTTGCTTTGCCGCTTGTC
>JAFUBE010000242.1 GCA_017460365.1 Eggerthellaceae bacterium | reverse complement strand
GTCCTGAATTCCCGCGATTGTGTGACGTGACCTGATTTCCACCACATCATGCGGGCGATTCGTGCATGGGAGCCGATTGGCTCCCATATTTTGTGGTCAAATAGCGCGTCATAAGTTATAATGTGTGACGTGGTTCAACGGGGTCAGGGGGCGAGGAATGGCTCGGATAAGGCAGACCGACAAGCGCACGGGCACGGTCTACGTCTACGAGGCGGAGGCAAAATGGGACCCGGAGCGCAAGCAGACGCGCTACGGGAAGCGAAGGCTGATCGGGCACGTCGACCCCGAGACCGGCGAGGTGGTGCCCAACAGGCCCACGCGCGCATCTGCTTCGTCGCCGGGCTCGAAGCGCGAGTTCTACGGCGCGTGCGCCCTGCTCGACGCCGTCGCGGAGGAATCCGGCGCCTCCGCCGCGCTCAAGCGGGCGATGCCCGCGTCCTGGGACCAGGCGATGTCGCTGGCCTACTACATGATCTGCGAGGGCTCGGCGCCGCTGTCGCGCTTCCCGCGCTTCGCGGCGACGCACGCCACCCCGCACGGCGCGCCCATCGCCTCGCAGCGCTCCTCCGAGCTGCTCGCCTCGATCGGCGAGGCCGAGCGCGACGCGTTCTGCACCGCGCTCGCGCGGCGCCACGGCGAGGGCGACCGGCTGTTCTACGACACGACGTCGATCTCGTCCTACTCGGAGGCGCTCTCGCAGGTCAGGTGGGGGCGCAACAAGGACCGGGTGCCGCTTCCGCAGGTCAACCTCGCGATGCTCGCCGGCCGGGAGAGCGGCATCCCGCTGTACTACCGCAAGGTGGCCGGCAACGTCGCCGACGTCACTACCGTCAAGGCGCTGATACGCGACATGGAGCCCTCGTTCTCCGGGAAGGTCCGCCTGGTCATGGACCGCGGATTCTGGTCGGCTGCCAACGTGAACGCCATGATGCGGGAGCACTTCAAGTTCCTCATCGGCGTGCCGGCGTCCCTCAGGCTGTTCAAGGATGCGGTCGACGGCCATGCGCCCGAGCTCAGGAGCTGGGGGAACTTCGACGACGCGACGGGCCTCTACGGCATGCGGCTGCCCCATGAATGGGATTACGAGGAGGAACGCCCCCGCAAGGGCGACGTGGTCAAGGCCAAGCGCCGCAGCTACGTGTACCTGTTCTTCGACGCGTCGCGCGCGGCCGAGGCCGAGCGCGACCTCGCGGCGCTGCTGCGCGCGTGCTCGCGCGAGCTGGCGGCCGGCAACCGAGTGGAGGCCCACGAGCGCTACTACGACGAGTACTTCGAGGTCGTCCGGGGCAAGCCGGTCGGCAAGGACGGCGCCATCGCCGCGGCCACGGCGCGCGCGGGATACTTCGCGCTGTTCTCCAACGAGGTCATGGAGCCCTTCGAGGCGCTTGCCGTCTACCACGACAAGGATGCCATCGAGAAGCGGTTCGGCGACGTGAAGGGGCTGCTCGATTTCCGCACGCCGCGCGTGTCGACCGAGGAGACCCTGGCCGGCAAGCTCTTCGTGGTGTTCGTCGCGCTCGTCCTGGCGGCCTGGCTCCGGAGGCGCATGAAGGAGACCGGGCTCGACGGGGAGTACACGCTTGAAGGCCTGCTCGACGAGGTCGAGGCCATCGAGCGCTACACGCAGGAGGGGCGCCGCCCGCGCGTCTGCGAGGTCACCGGGAAGCAGCGGGAGATCTTCGACCGGATGGGCTACAATCTGCCTGCCACGTCATAACTTGGCGGGAATTCAGGCGGTTTGGGTCTGGCGGTAAGTGGGGCAGCGGGGCGATCCCACCGCGGAAGCGGCGCACGACGGCAATGAAGGCGCATGTCTCTAGGCCTCTATTTCGCGAGGGGTTCCTCGATGTCGGCAAACTTGTCGGGGTCGCCCGCTTCGCCGATCTCGGTGGGGTCGCCATGGGCGGTGAAATCGTCGTAGCCGGCGGGCTCCGCAGCCCCGCTGCCAGGCGCATCCAGCAGATCGGCTTCGCTTACGGCGGCGTAATCGTGGTTGTTGAACACCTCGACGTCGAGCATACCGTTCAGGCGCGCCATGCACGTGGTCACGACCGCGTCGCCCGTCACGTTGATGGCGGTGCGACCCATGTCGATCAGGCGGTCGATGCCCATGATCATGGCGACGCCCTCGGCGGGCAGGCCGACCGACTCGAACACCATCGCCAGCATGATGGTACCCACGCCCGGCACGCCGGCGGTGCCGATTGAGGCGGTCACGGCGGTTAGCACCACGGTAGCCAGCGCGGCAGGCACCAACTCGATGCCGAACGCCTGCGCAATGAACACCACGGCCGCGCCCTGCATGATGGCGGTGCCGTCCATGTTGATGGTCGCGCCCAGCGGAATGGTGAACGACGCGACCTTGGGATCGACGCCGACCTTTTTCGCAAGCGTTTCCATGTTCATCGGGATGGACGCATTCGACGAGCTTGTCGAGAACGCGAACAGCATGACCGGCAGCATCTTGCGCAAAAACTGCAACGGGTTGAGCCTCGTGAACAGGACCAGCAGGACCATGTACACGACGAGCAGCTGCACGAGCAGGCCCAGGTACACGGTGCCGATGAACTTGATCATAGGCAGGATGCCGGTCAGGCCCAAGTTGGCGAACGTGCGGGCAATCAGGCAAAAGATGCCGATGGGAGCGACCTTCAAGATGATGCCGATCATGTACATCATGATGGCGTTGAACTGCGTGAAGAAGCGGTTGACGGTGGCCACCTTCTTGCCCAGACGCCCCAGGATGAAGCCAAGGATCAGCGCGAAAAAGATTATCTGGAGCATGGCGCCGTTGTTCATGGCTGCGATAACGTTGGTCGGGATGATGTTGACCAGCATGTCGGCCATGGTCTGGTCGGTCGTGGTCACCGAGGGCTGCGCGGACACGACGGAGGCCATGTCGAGCCCGACGCCCGGCCTGAGCAGGCTTGCCAGCCCGAGGGCGATGATGACGGCCAGCGCAGTCGTACACAGGTACATGAGGATGGCGCCCACGCCCACCTTGCCGAGCATCTTGGGATCGCTCATCGACGCCGCACCGCAGACGATCGAGCAGAACACGAGCGGCACGACCAGCATCTGCATGAGCCTGATGAACCATTGGCCCACCACGTAGAACGCGCCCTCGATGAGGTACACGTCGGCTGTGGAGCCATCCGGCACGACGACCGAGCAGACGATGCCGGCGATGATGCCGGCGGCGAGCGAGACGAAGATCCAGGTGGTCAGGCCGACGCTCTTCTTGGGCTCACGGGTTTCCGCTTCTTCAGATTGAGCGGTGTCGCTCATGAAAGCTCCTTCCGACCAGGCACAACGTATAAATGTGGAAAAGGGGACAGCCCCTTTTCCACATTTTAGCGCGGTGAATTTTAGATTGCGATTACGCGGACTTCTTGTGGTAGGCGACCCAGTACACCATTCCGACCATGATGGCGCCGCCGACGATGTTGCCGAGCGTAGCCAGGCCGATGTTGTAGCAGGCGCCGCCCGCGGTGAGCGCTTGGGTGATCGCGTCGAGCTTGGCCGGGTCGATGTCGCCGACATAGCCGTACGTGTTCAGCGCGGCGATTCCCATCGGAAGGAAGAACATGTTGGCCACGCAGTGCTCGAAGCCACAGGCCACGAATGCCATGACCGGGAATATCGACGTGAACACCTTGTCGAGTACCGTGCGGACCGCAAAGCCCATCCACACGGCCAGGCACACGAGCCAGTTGCACATGATGCCGCGGAAGAATATCACCTGCGGAGCGAGCGAGATTTTGCCATACGCAACGTTGATCATCGCATTGCCGACCGCTCCCCCGTTCATGCCCGCGAAGTTGCCGCCTATGAGCAGGCCCACGATTATGAGCGAACCGATGAGGTTGCCGACGTATACGATGACCCAGTTCTTCAACATCGCGCCCCAGCTGATCTTCTTGCTCGCCGCAGCGCAAACCATCAGGCAGTTGCCCGTGAACAGCTCGGCGCCGGCTACGATGACACACAACAGGCCCAATGCGAAGCACAGGCCACCGAGAAGCTGCGACGGACCGAAGGCCATCGCCGTGTCGCCCTTCGTCAGCAACATGAACGTGGCGCCCGTCGCAATCATCATGCCCGCCATGATAGACAGTGCGAGTGCCGGGGCGATTTCGAGCTTGGTCTTGCCGATAGCCACGTTCTGCGCCTGCGCGAACAGCACCGCCGCGCCCCGCGCATCGGGCTTCGCGGCCGCCACTTCCTTCTTCAGTTCTTCCATGTCCTCTAGCCTTTCCTTCACTTGTTCCATCCCGACCGTTTTCCCCGTGGGAAACCGATTTCCCGCGAGGAAAACGGTCGCTGATTCCTTATACCCGCAGCACCATGCTGCAGCGGTCAACCACCTGCTTGTCATGCGTGGCGGCAACGACGAGCGCATTGCCGCACCGTTCCTGCACGACATCGAGCACCATGGTCGCGCTGTCTTCGTCAAGGCGCGTCGAGGGTTCGTCGAGC
>JAFUBE010000241.1 GCA_017460365.1 Eggerthellaceae bacterium | reverse complement strand
GCTTTTAAGCTGACGGGGAGACTAAAACCCCAGGTCACAAGGTATTGTGGCCAGTGCAACGGTGATGTGCCAAATAGTGTACTTTTTGGCACACCTATCGCTGTCGTTTCCCCGTGTCAGCAGCACGTTGACAAGCGGCTAGGAGGCAGGCGAAACGATGCGGGGAGGCACCTCGAGGCTCCGGCGGCTCTCGCTCAGGGTTGCTGTGCGTCTTGCGGCCGCTCGATTCCTCCAACTCGAGATTCCCGCACCATCAACGACACCACCTGTTATCCAGCGAACTCCATTTCGCCTGCTTCCTATCCGATTGGCACGATGCCGGCCTGCGCAAGCAGGCAGATTGCGAAAACGGACCGATCGGAAAGGCGGCAACAGATGAACGAGAAGCACAGGAACGCGGAGTTGCCGCCTTACCGACCTGCGGGGAACCGCAAGCGCGTGGCGGGGGCGCCCCCTGGAAGGGGGGCTTGCCGGCCGCCGGCCCACCCGAGCGCGCCGGGGGGCTGGCAACCCCCGGTCGCCGACGGGGGGTGGTGCCGCGACCCGGGGCCTGACGACGAGGAGACTTTGCGGAAGGGAACCGCGACGTCAGAGCCCCGAGAGGAAGCGAGCTCGACCATGAGCAAGAGCGACAACCCCATCGCCACCAGTGAGAACAAGACACACATCGAAACCAACGCAATCGAAACGGACGACAGGAACGAAGCGGAAATGGACCACGAGAGCAGCATCGAGCGCGCAACCATGAGCGCAACCCCCACCGACCAGGAAAGCCAAGCCGATGCGCCCGCATGCATGCAATCGGAGCAACCGGCGACGGCGCGCGATAGCGTCCAGATTCCCGAGGGAAGGTCGGAGACGCCTGAGAAAGTGCCGCCCGACGAGGGTGCGGCCAGATCGGGGGTGTGGGCCGAGGCGCCCGACGACGCCCCTGACGAGGCCCCGCCGGGTCCGCAGGCCCAGGCGAGCGACTACGACGAGACCCACGCAGGCGATGGAGAAGGTGCAGCGATGATGGAAGACAGAAACCCCCACGCGAACGAAGCAGAAGGCAACGAGACCCCGACGAGCGCAGCCGCCGGGCACGATTCGTGCTATGATGGAGCGGCAGCGCCCGATGCTCCGGGTGATGCGGTTGGTAATAGGGGAGAGGAAGTTCCTAGGCTACTCTCCCCGATTTCTCCTTCCGATCATCTTACTTCGCTTTCTCCGGCGGAACTCGATCAAACAATCCCGGCCGAAGGCCAGGATCGAACACATGCTGCCGATGGCTCCAACGGCGGCGATGGCTACGGAAATGACTTCGTTCATGGTACGCTCCTATCTGCCGACGAGCGGCTGTCTGGAGCATCACCCGAGAGCGAACACTGCCAAGCCAAAGACGCCACAGGCCAGGGCGCCGTTCCTCGACATGATTTCCACGTGGAGAACGTGGAAAGCGCCGGCACTCCCGCCGCACCGCAAGGCGCCAGCGGCTCAGGAGAGCGGACGGCCCGCGAGGTGCCTCTCGACGAACTCGGCGGGGGTGAGCGCGGGTACGCCGCAGGTGTCCGCGGAGGCGAAGTCCTTGTCGCCGGTCACGATGACGTCGGCGCGCCCCGCGAGCGCGGCAGCGAGGACGGGGAGGTCCTTGGGGTCGCGGATGCGCAGCCCCTCGGGAGCGGGGCCGTCGGGCACGCCCTCGAAGCGTATGCGGGAGAAGAAAAGCTCGAGGCCGCCGAGGCGCGCCGGCCATTTGCGGGTGACGACCTCGCGGGCCTCGGCGAGCACGTAGTCGGGGATTACGAGCACGTTGCCGACGTCCCAAGCGATTTCGAGGGCCTGGCGGATCTTGGGGGAGCGGAACAGCGCGTAGGAGATGACGACGTTCGTGTCGACCATGACGCGCATCCGCTAAATCTCCCGTCCGGCACGCAGGTCGTTGACCAGGGCGACGACGTCGTCCTCGGAGCGGATGCCGGCCTCCTCGGCGGCTCCGCGGAACGCCTCGCCGAGCTGCCCGAGAGCGCCGAGGTCGTTGCCGAGCAAGACGAGGTTGCCCCCGTCCTCGACGAACGTGACGCGGCCGCCGGGAGCGAACCCGGGGTAACTGCGGAGCTCGGCGGGGATGGTGACCTGGCCCTTAGAGGTGATTTTGCTGGTTCCGATGACGGTGGGCATGATAGCCTCCAATCAAGTAAGGGAATTCTTACATCTCAGACTATAGCACAGGGTGCGCCCGCGGCGGGCCGCCCGTACCGCACGTTCCGGGCGGCCAACGCGCGACCGGCGCGGCCGCTGAACACGCGGGCGCAGGG
>JAFUBE010000240.1 GCA_017460365.1 Eggerthellaceae bacterium | reverse complement strand
GACCCAGAAGGGACTGTCCCTTTTGGTTCACTTTATCGCATGGTAGAATCCCTTGACCAATAGAAGTAGTCTCTTTTGGTTGCAGCGAGAGGGGGCGCGACATGCCTCACACGGTACGCAAGCGCAGCGAATCCGGTTTATACCATGTGGTCACCAAGGGCGACGGCGGGCAGATAATCTTCGAGTCCGACACCGACCGCCGCCGGTACCTGGACACGTTGCGGGAATGCCTCTACGAGCACCACGTGAAGGTTCACGCGTATTGCCTGATGAGCAACCTAATCAAAACTGAAAAGAAATCCAAACCTCGAGCCGTCTTCCCAGCATGATGCCGGCCTCGTGTTCAGATTACCTTCCGGGCCGATAAACAACGCTGCGAGTGGCGCCGCGCGGCGCACGGCGTATCTTTTCCTTGTCGTATCGGACACGGTAAGGAGGAGGCATGATCGATTACGACCATTTGCGCGAGCACTGGCGCGAGCTGAGCGACTTCGCATCCGAGAGCGGGTACAGCGACCAGTACCTGAGCATCCTGCGCCGGGACGTGAGCTGGATTCTCGAGCGGGGGCCCGGATCGGGCTGGCAATCGTACCGCGAGGCGTACCTCGAGCGGGTGGCCGGCCTGTCCGCCGAAGGCGGCCCCAACCACCACATGATGGTGTTCACCGCGATCCAGCAGTTCGAGTTGCACGGCGAGCTCCCGAACGGGAGGGCCAAGGCGCGCCTCATCGGCCGCAGCGCCTATTCCAAGCTGTGCCCTGCGTTCAGGGGGCTCATCGAGGCTTTCCGGCGCAACGCGGTCGAGAAGGGGCACAAGCAAAGCTCGATTGACAGCGGGGTGTCCAACGCGTCGTGCTTCCCGCTGGCCATGCAGGAGCGGGGTGTGACCAGGCTCGAGGACGTCGGAGAGGACGACGTGATGTCATTCTTCGCGGACGGAGACGGCCGCCGGGTCAGGTCGGACAGCTACGCGTGCAACGTCTCGCGGGTGCTGAGGATCGCGGACACCCCGGGGAGCCGGATGGCGCTGTCCCTGATGCCGCCGGGCAGGCGGCGGCGCAGCAACCTGCAGTTCATGACCGAGGAAGAGGCGTGTGCCATCCGGGCTGCGCTCGATGACGCGGGCTCCCCGCTGTCGCTCAGGGACAGGGCCATCGGCCGAATCCTGATATCGACGGGCATGAGGGCCAGCGACATCGCCGCCCTGGAGTCCGCCTCCATCGATTGGGCCCGGGAGACCATAGAGACGGTCCAGTCCAAGACGGGCCAGCCGCTGGTCCTGCCGCTCGTCCCCGCGGTCGGCAACGCCATCTGGGATTACATCGAGGGCGGGCGGCCGGCGAGCGACGACCCCCACCTGTTCCTCGGCGAGGACCGGTTCCACCTTCCCCTCACCGGGAAAAGCATCTACAGGATCGCCGGCAACGTGTATCGCGCCGCCGGAATCCGGCAGCGCGAGGGGGACCGCCGCGGCAGCCACCTGTTCCGCCACTACGTGGCCACGTCCATGCTCGGGCACGGCGTGCCCAGGCCCGTGATCAGCCGCACGCTCGGCCACGAGCATCCCGCGTCTCTCGACCCGTACCTCCACGCGGACATCGGCCATATCAGGGACATGGCCCTCAGCATCGACCGGTTCCCGGTGGCCGAGGGGGTGTTCGGGTCATGAGCGCCTACGTGTCAGGGTTCGCCGGCCTGGTCGACAGGTTCGTCTCCTACCGCAAGGCGGCGGGCGTGTGGAACGAGGGCTGCTACGGGCTGAACATCAAGCTCTTCGACCGGTGGTGCGCCGAGGCCCACGGGCCGGGCGCCGCCCTGTCGCAGGAGATGGTCGACGGGTGGTGCGCGAGGCGCGCCACCGAGACGAACCGCTCGTGCGGGACGAGGGCCTACGTGGTGAAGGCGTTCGTGGAGTACCTCCGGGCGCGCGGCCTCACGGACGTCGATCCGCCCCGGATCCCCAAGCCCGAGCCGAGGACGTACGTGCCGTACGCGTTCGGCGAGGGCGAGCTGGCGCGGTTCTTCGAGGCGTGCGACTCGATCGTCGCGTACAAGGGGGCGCGGCCGCACGTGATACGGAAGCTCACCTTGCCCGTGTTCTTCCGCCTGCTGTACAGCACGGGCTTGCGCACCACCGAGGCCCGCCTCCTCGGGCGGGACGACGTCGACCTCGCGCACGGGGTGATATCCGTCCGCGAGTCGAAGGGCCACGACCAGCACTTCGTCGCCATGCACGAGAGCATGGCCGGGCTCATGTCGCGCTACGACTCCGCCATCGACGGGCTGCAACCGTCGAGGCGGTACTTCTTCCAGTCCCCCCTGACCGGCTCTTGCTACGACCAGTCCTGGGTGGGGCGCAACTTCCGCGTTCTGTGGAGGCGGGCCAACGGCTGCGAGGGGCCGCGCCCGGTGCCCTACGAGCTCAGGCACAACTACGCGACGGCCAACATAAACAGCTGGGCCGGTCGCGGGCTGGACGCGCTCGACGGGCTCGCGTACCTCTCGAAGTCCATGGGGCACCGCCACGTCGAGTCGACGTTGGGGTACTACTCCGTGGTCCCCGGCCTCGCCGGCACGCTGCGGGAGAAGTCGTCGGCCGCGTTCGACGAAATCGTGCCGGAGGTGGGATGATGGCCAAGAGAGATCCCGAGGCGGTCAGGATCGCCCGGCTCATATCGGACTTCCTCAACGACTACGCGCCCTCCGCGCTCACCGCCAGCGAGCACACCCTGAAGTCGTACCGCGACGCCCTCACGCTCTACGTCTGCTACCTCGAGTCCGAGGGGATCGGAAGCGGCCAACTCGGCAGGGAGTGCTTCGGGCGGCAGCGCATCGAGGGTTGGATCCGCTGGCTGCAGGAGACGCGGGGAAACAGCCCGGACACCTGCAACGTCAGGCTCGCCTCGCTGAGGGCGTTCCTGGATTACGCGGCCAGCCGGGATGTCGAGATGCTCTACCTGTACGAGGAGGCCAAGCACGTCAAGCGGCAGAAATGCCCGAAGAGGAAGGTGTCCGGCCTCACGCGGGACGCGGTCGCCGCGATGCTCTCGGCGCCCGACCTGTCGACGCCGGCTGGCAGGCGCGACCTCGCGTTCATGGTGCTGCTCTACGCGACTGGCGCGAGGCTTGGCGAGCTCCTGGGCATGAGGATGGGGCAAGTCCACATCGACGGCGTGCCGGAACCGCACGTGACGCTGGTCGGCAAGGGGGGCAAGGTGAGGACCGCGT
This sequence comes from Eggerthellaceae bacterium, assembly GCA_017460365.1. Classification (GTDB taxonomy): domain Bacteria; phylum Actinomycetota; class Coriobacteriia; order Coriobacteriales; family Eggerthellaceae; genus UBA9715. Next base: position 4,348 of record JAFUBE010000240.1, on the reverse strand, counting down.
ACCTGCTCCCCCGCGCCACGGAGCACCTGCGCAGGCACATCGCCGAGGCGCACGGTCCAGCGCCGAATCCAGACGATGTCGTGTTCTACTCCCGGGTAGGGGGCAAGGGCAGGGCGATGTCGGCCCCGGCAATCGACAAGAGGCTGAAGATGCACGCGCGGAAAGCGCGAGAGAGCTGCGCCGACGTGCCCCCGAACGTCCACGCTCACCAGTTCAGGCACGCGAGGGCGTCCCATTGGATCGAGGACGGGCTGAACATCGTGCAGGTCAGCTTCCTGCTAGGGCATGCCCAACTCGAAACGACGATGGCGTACATCGACGTGACCGTCGATGAGGAGGCGAAGGCGATCCTGGGCCTTGAGGCCGATAGGGGCGAGACTGAGAAGAAGTGGAAGGGATCTGGCGGATCCCTGCGCTCGTTCTGCGGATTGGCTCGGTAGCCCGCACGAGAGAAGAAATCCAAACTGCGAAACACCATAACCTGCAATCACGGGGAGAAGTTTGGATTTCTTCTTAGTTGTGATTAGGTTGCTAATCCAAACGTTTGGATTAGCAACCACGTGCACCTTCTCATCGAAGACCGGGAAGGCGAGCTGAGCGCGTTCATGAAGAAGCTCGACGAGCGGTATGCGATGTACTTCCGCAAGGTCACCGGGCGTGTGGGCCATGTCTTCCAGGGGCGTTTCTGGAACGAGGCGGTCGAGACCGACGAGTACTTCCTCGCCGCGTTGCGCTACATTCACGCCAACCCTCAAACGGCGGGAATCTGCCCCGTCCCCGACTACCCCTGGAGCAGCTACCGCGAGTACATGGGGAGGCAATCGATAACGACCACAGATAGGGCCCTGGATCTCGTCGGCGGAAAAGAGGCGTTCGCGCGATTCAACGAGCAAGGCGCCACGCAAGCCCTCCCCTTCCCGAAGAGCAAACTGCAGCGCCACCTTTCGCTCGACGAGCTTTCCCGCGTCGCGCTCACCCTCCTCGGGCGCGAGGTCCTGACGAACATCAAGAGCCTGCCGCCTCGCGAGCGCAACCCCCACATCATCACGCTGAGGTCCGCCGGTTTCAGCGAACGCGAGATAACGCGTGTAACGGGAATCGGAAAAGCGACGATTCACCGAGTCCTAACTGTGTAAGTGAACCAAAAGGGACTGTCCCTTTTGGTTCATCACTTGACGGCGACCTTCACGGTGACGACTTTCGTGGAGGCGGCGGTGTAGTTCGAGGTGCCTTTCACGCTCGCCTTCGCCTTCAGGGTGTAGGTGCCGGCTTTGGCGCCTTTCGCGACCTTCACGTTGGTGCCCGAAAGGCTTAGGGCTTTCTTCGCGTCCTTAGTCGTGACGGCCCATTTCGCGGTGCCGAACTTCGTGGCCACCTTCGGCAGTGCGAACGTCTTGGCACCGCTCGCGAGCACGTTCGCCGTGTAGGACTTCGATACGCTCGTCTGCTTCGCCGTAGCAGTGTTCGCCGCCTTTGTGATCTTAAACGTATCCGCCATCGTGCCCATGTGCGCGAACTTGCCCTTTACGGTGACGGTCGCCGTGCCGACGTTCTTGTTGCCCTTGTAGGCAACCGTGTAGTCGATACCCTCTGCGAGCGTGCGGCCGGCGCATTTCACTGTGACCGCGGGCTTGAGCGCCTTGCCGGTGTACTCGTGCGTCGCGTACTTGAGCGTCATCGTCGCGTTGTCGAACGAGATCGCTTTAGTGAGGTAGCCCGGCGTCGCCGCCGTATCGATGCATGCGCGCTGGGCGTTCACGTAGCTTGCGTCGTACTTAGTGCCGTTGCCGCCGACGAGGTTCGTGCAGTCCTTGAACATGTTCTTGCAATCGACCCGGTTTACGTCGAGGCCCTGCGAGTAGATGGTCTTCAGGCTATAGCAGCTCGAGAACATGCCGCTCATGTCGCCGAAGAAGGCAACGTTGCCTTCGGTCGGAGCCGAGTATGCCGGTAGGCTGACGGCCACGAGGCGGTAGCAGTCCCTGAACATGCCGGAGTGATTGCGCACCTTGCTCATGTCGAAGTGCGACACATCGATGGTGGCGAGATCCTCGCAGAAGGCGAACATGCCGTTCATGCTCGTGACCTTCGAAGTGTTGAAGCTGGAGATGTTCAGGTTCTTCAGGTTGATCGCTCCCCAGAACATGCCGTCCATGTTCGTCACGTTCGACGTGTCGAAGTTCGACAAGTCGAGGTCGGTCATGAAAAAGCCGTTCAGATGATTGAACATCTCGCTCATGTCGGTCACGCTCGACGTGTCGAAGTGGGATACGTCGAGGGTGTTCAGATCGCAGCAATTGTCGAACATGCAGCTCATGTTCGTGACGTTCGACGTCGTGAACTTCGAGCCCCACGTGATGGACGAAAGGTACTGCTCGTTGTAGAGCAGCGAAGCCATGTTCGTCGTTCGGCTTGTGTCGAGGCCCGAGAAATCGATCGACTCGATGTGGCTTTTACCGTCGGTTGGCCTGAAGAACAGGTCGCTGATGTCGGCGGGGGCTATCACGTTGCCCTCGAAGACGACTTTCTTGATGTTGCCCTTTTCGATGTATTTCTCCCACGGCGACTTGCCCCACGTGTCTGCGCCCGCGCCGGATTTCACCGTGAGCGTGCCGTCGCTCGTGAGCGTCCAGGGGCACGAGCCCCATGTTCCCACCGTTGCGTTTGCCGCCTCGGCTGTGTCGAGGTCTTCTTCCCACTGTGCGACGAGCTCGGTATCGCCTGAAATCGTAATCTCGTCGCCGGGGCGCACGATCCTCTTCACGCTGCTGTCGAGCCAGCCGATGAACACGTACCCTTCGCGCTCATACGAAATGTCTGCAATGGTGACGACCTGCCCGCTCTTCACCGTTTGCTGGTCGAGGCGCGTGTCGTCGAAACCGGACAGGTAGGTGAGCGTGTAGTCGACGGAGGCTCGCCACTGCGCCTGCAGCGTTGTGTCGCTTTTCATGTAGAACGTGTCACCGGGCTGGAGCTGCGCCTCCTCGCCGTTGACGGTGCCCTTCCAGCACAAGAATTCCAGCGTATCGGGATGAGCCGGGGCGCCCGCGACGTCGACGAAGCTGCCCGACTCGACGGGCGCAGTGACCCCGCCGTCGTAGTCACCTTCCAAGTTGTAGTCGTACACGAGCTGGCACGTGCTCTGCACCGTGAGCTCGGCGACGCGGTAGCCAGTGGTCGCGAACGCCGGCAGCGGGCACAGCGAAACCGCCAGCACGACCGACATCACGACTGCGAGTAAGCGTTTCTTCATGGTGCATCCCCTTCTCTTGAACGTTTATGAACCAAAAGGGACTGTCCCTTTTGGTTCGCTCATGCCTCGGTCGGCTCGAGTGCGGCGCGGATCTCGTTGGCCATGTCGACGTAGCGGCCGTACTTCTCGACCGAGGCGCGGTTCGACGGCGTTACGTTGAAGCCGTACATGGTGTAGGAGTCGGCCGTCGCCATGCTCGTCAGGCCGCGGACTACCTTGGCGCCGAGCGAGTCGCCGGCGAGCACTTCCTTCTGCTTCTCGAAGCCGGGGACCTCGGAGAGCATGTCCGCGAGGTTCCGCGTGGAGTCGAACACCCAGGGCATGCGCTCGCCCTCGTGATTTATGTTCACGGTGCCGTTGTTCAGCTGCACGCGGATGTTCTTGGCGTAGGGGTGCTTCGTGCGGATATCGACGACGAACGTGTACTTGTACGTGTAGCGCCGCGGGCTGTAGCTGACCTGGCGGCCGTTCTCGGTGCGCTTGTGCTCGTCGCGTGTCTCGCGGATGTCCACGTCGACGGATTCCACGTCGCTGACGGGGATGATGTCGGGATTCATGTCGATGACCTCGTCGATGCTCGCGATCTGCCTGGGCGAGCTGAAGAACCCCTCGGACGACTTCCCCAGGGCGCAGAAGCGCTTGCCGTCGGCGCTGATGAGCACGGCGCCGAAATCGCCGTACGACCTTCCCAGCTCGAAGGACCGCAGCTCGTTCTTGTTGCGCTCGCGGTACTCGATTTGCTCTTGAATCGAAGCCGTCGTGGCGCCCTTGAAGTCGTCGAACCACGGCGAGCACTTCGCGGCGCACCCCTTGCATATCGCGCCGTCCGCGATTTTCTTCCTCTTCAGCGCGCCGACCTCGGCACCGCAGACGCCGCACGATTCCTTCTTGAACAACCCGCCGAACAAACCCATGGGGCCCTCCTTCTCGAATGGAATGCGAACACGAGCTCCATTCCATCGTAGGGCCAAACCCAGGAATCCGACCTACCGCTCAATCCCGATTTCCGACCGCCTTGGACCGCGCATGTGACCCAAAAGGGACTGTCCCTTGTGGTTCACAGCGCTGCGGCGTCGAGGGAGGAGATGAATTCGG
>JAFUBE010000239.1 GCA_017460365.1 Eggerthellaceae bacterium | reverse complement strand
GGCAGTAAGTGGGGCGCCCTCGCGCGCAGGTGCGCCGGCTCGGGCCCGGCGGGTGGGGCGGCTCTGGGCCGGGTGTGCCCGGTCGTGCCTGGCGGGAAGCGGCTCATTCCTCGATCGAGGGGATGGCTATGATGAAGGTGGCGCCGCCGCTCGCGCGGTTGACGGCCTCCACGGTTCCGTCATGGGATTCGACAATCGACTTCACGATGGCAAGCCCGAGGCCAGTGCCGCCGGTGTTGCGAGCACGCGAGGTGTCGGCGCGGTAGAAGCGCCCGAACAGCAGGTTCGGGTCGATGTCGCCGAAACCCGCTCCGTCGTCTTTCACCTGCACGACCGAACTTCCATGCAAGCCGCTCAGATCGATGGTGATATGCCCGCCCGGCTCGATGAACCGGCTCGCGTTCTCCACCAGGTTGGTGAGCGCTTCCTTCAGGCGGTCGAAGCTGCCGAGCACGTCGGGCGCTTCGCCGGTAATTTCCACGTTGGCCTCGCGCTCGACGAGGATGGGATGCAGCGTGTCCACGACGTTTTGCGCCACTTCGCGCAGGTTCACGCGCGACAGATCGTCGGGCTTCTGCTTGTCGTTGTTCTCAATGCGCTGCAATTCCAGCAAATCGTTGACCAGGCGGGACAGCCGCTCGCTCTCGCCCACGATGATGCCCGTGAACTTCTCGCGCATCGACGGTGGCAGGTCGGGGTCTTGCAGCATTTCGGCGTTGCCGCGAATCGCGGTGAGCGGAGTGCGCAGCTCATGGGCGACGTCGCTGACGAACTCGCTTTGCCGGCGCGTCTCGCGCACGAGGTCAGCGCGTTGCGATTCGAGCTTCTTCACGAGCTCGTCCATCGCCTCGGACAGTTCGTCGGCCTCGTACACGCGCCCGTCGGGCTCGAACTCGACCGGCACGCCGGCGCGGTAGGCGCGTACCTTCTTCAGCAGCAGGCGCAGCGGTTCAGCCAGAAAGTAGCCGATGATTAGCGACAACACGAACGTGATAACCGTGACCGGCAACAATTGCAGAAACGAGATCCACGGTAGCTCGTACAGAATCTCGCAGACGAATAAAACAAGCGCGCTCGCCAGCAACGTGAGCAGCGAGGCGAGCAGCGCAAAGTATGTCTGAATCCGTTTTATGCCTTGAACCTATATCCGTAGCCGCGAACCGTTTCGACCAGGCCGGGGTCGTATCCGGCCGACTCGATTTTATCACGCAGGCGTTTGATGTGCGTGTCGACGGTCTTGGTCTCGGTGAGGTATTCCCACCCCCACGCCTCGCGCAGCAGGTCCTCGCGGCTGACGACCTTGCCAGCGTTTTTCATCAGGCTCGCGAGCAGCTCGAACTCGCGCGGCGTGAGGTCGAGCGCGCCCTTGTCGCCCTTGGCGGTGTGCGCGTCTTCGTCGAGGGTGATACCGCTCGCCATGATGGTGCGGCTCGCGTTCGGGAAATCGCCGCCCGAGCCGCGGCGCAGAAGCGCGTGCACGCGGGCGATGAGCTCGCGCACGCCGAAGGGTTTGGCCAGGTAGTCGTCGGCGCCGAGCTCGAGGCCGACCACCTTGTCGAGCTCGGTGTCGCGCGCGGAGAGAAACAGAACCGGCGCCGACGTGAACGCGCGCAAGCGCCGACACAGCTCGTAGCCGTCCATGCCGGGCAGCATGATGTCGAGCACGAACAGGTCGTAGTGGTTCTTGCGGGCAGCCGCCAGGGCATCTTCCCCATTGTCGAAGACGTCGACGAGATAGCCTTCCTTCTTCAGGGCGTAACCGACGAATTCGGTGATGGAGCTTTCATCGTCCACTACCAGGATACGTTTGGTTGCGTCACTCATTGTTTCTCCTTCGTTCTCGTGTCTGTTGCTTGCTTGATATGATACCGTTCGCGCACTGAAAGCGCACTGAAACTTACGTTTGTTTGCAAGCCAGAACAAAGCCGTAGCAATACCGTAACCTGGAGCGTGACACATCGTGTCTGACGTGAAATGTCACGCGGAGCTTCGGTAGAATGAAAGAAAGGCAAATGCGGAAAGGGAGAACATGGCAACGCTCACGGAAGACCGCAACTTGCTGCTTGCGATCGATGCGGGCAACACGCAAACGGTGATCGGCGTGTACGATGGCGCAAAGCTGTTACGCATGTGGCGCATCGCGACGAACAAGGCGCACACCTCCGACGAACTGCGATGCAAGCTTCTCGGCCTGATCGCGCCCGAGTCTTTCTCGGAAGTTCAGGTGGCCAATGCCGTACTCGCCTCAGTTGTGCCCACACTCACATCTGCGTGGAAGCGCGCGCTTGCGGGCATGGGAATCGATGCGCTCGTGTGCAACGCCGAAACCGCAGGCAACCTGTTCGCAACGACGTACGACAACCCGAGCGAAATCGGCGCCGACCGCGTTGCCGACGCGGTCGCGGCGCGGGCGCTGTACGGCGCGCCGGTCGTGGTAGTCGACTTCGGCACCGCGACCAACGTGGAGGTGATCGATGCCGATGGACGCTTCGTCGGCGGAATCATCGCACCGGGGCTGGAAACGTCGGCTTCTGCACTCGTCGCCCACGCCACGAAGCTGCCGGCGATCGAGCTGGCCGACCCGGGCGCGGCGATCGGGCGCAACACGGTGCACGCCATGCAGTCGGGCATCGTGTATGGCGAAGCCGACCGCGTCGACGGGTTCGTGCGCCGCATCTTCGCCGAGCTCGGCTATTCCACGCGCGTCATCGCCACCGGCGGCCTGGCCACGGTGATGGCGTCTCTGTGTTCCACCGTGACCGACGTGAACCAGGAACTCACGCTCGAAGGCCTGCGCCTGCTGTTCGAGAACCGGTGAGCCTCTTCACATCAGACACGAAGTGGCTCACCGCACGGGAATGGCGCGAACGACCGCACGGGCGACGGCTGTGGCGGCCACGATCTTCACGAGGTCGACCACGATGAAAGGCGCAACCGTGACCGCGAACGAGACGAGCGGGCCGACGCCGGCAACGACCATGTACTGCGCCCAGCCGCACACATACGCCACACACGTAAACAAGATGCCGGCGACAACTCCGGTCGCAAAGTTGTCGATGCCGCGCGCGCGGAAAAGCGCGAGCGCGCCCACTGCAAGCGTAACGCCGATGAGGTAACCCCAGAGGAACCCTCCCGTCGGACCCATGAGCACACCGATGCCGCCGCGCATCCCCGAAAACACCGGCACGCCGATTGCGCCGAGCACAAGGTAGCCCGCGATCGCTGCGATCGCCTGACGCGGCATGAGCACGATGATTGCAAACGTGACGGCAAACATCTGCAACGTGAACGGAATCGGCCCGATGGGCACCGTAATCCACGCAGACACCGCGATGATCGCGATTGAAAGTGCCGTGAAGACGATAGAACGCGTCCTCGACGATGTGTATGCAAGCGGTTTCACCGGTTGCTTTTGCCGTGCGGTTTCCATGCGGCCCCACTTTCCCATGAGTTCGAAGTGCGAAGAAACATCCTAAACTGCACATGAAGATGGCGCAAGGGCCGCCGGGCGGACCGAAGACCAAGGGAAATTGATGCCGCCCGAGTTGCATCCGCGCGTATTCGGAGATTTGATTTGACAAAATGTAACTATGTTAATTTCATTGGAGGCACGGTGCGTCAAATCGCACCCCAATCTTTGCAAATGAGCAACATGTACATTCTTTCACTTGCACAGTTGCAAGTCGCTAGCCGCTCGACGTTGGCATACAATATTAACATTGTTGCATTTTGTCATTTTCAGCTCACAATTCTGCGCAGAAGCACTTTGGAAACAAGGAGGTACACCCAAATGACCGAAAGCCGCCTGTTCTTGGGATACGAATCGTCATTCTGGATTTGGCGGAAAGCGGGACCGATTGCGTTCTCCGTAATGACGCCATCGAGAGTTCGATCGCTTGCAGGCGGAGCCCCGACGAAAACAAAGATCGAAG